>JAEWCJ010000050.1 GCA_023390695.1 Pseudomonadota bacterium
AACCAGCTGCATGCGGCGGTGGTCGAACGCGGGGCGCTGGAAGACGCCGAGATCAAATACTCGACCGTGCAGAACTGGTATCCGGGCGACGCGGAAGGCCGCGGCGGCATCTACAACTTCGTCACCAAGCGTGGCGATTGCCGCGAGAAGAACGCCAAGATTTCCTGGACGCAGGTCGAGACCGGCTCCGCCATCACCTGGAAATATCCGAGCTGCATCCTGCGCGGCGACAATTCGCGCGGCGAATTCTACTCCATCGCCATCTCCAACGGCATGCAGCAGGTCGACAGCGGCACCAAGATGATCCATCTGGGCAAGAACACGACCAGCCGGATCATTTCGAAGGGCATCGCCGCCGGCAAGTCGCAGAACACCTATCGCGGTCTCGTCTCGGCGCACCGCAAGGCGACCGGCGCGCGCAACTTCACCAACTGCGACTCGCTGCTGATTGGCGACCGCTGCGGGGCGCACACCGTTCCCTATCTGGAAGCCAAGAATTCGTCGGCGGTGTTCGAGCACGAAGCCACCACCTCGAAGATTTCCGAGGACATGCTGTTCTATTGCCGCCAGCGCGGACTTTCGGCGGAAGAAGCGACCGCGCTTGTGGTCAACGGTTTCGTCAAGGACGTATTGCAGCAGCTTCCGATGGAATTCGCCGTCGAGGCGCAGAAACTGATTTCGATCTCGCTGGAAGGCTCGGTCGGTTAGGACGATCGCCATGTCGTTCAAGAAGGATCTGGAGAGGCGTCAGAAATCTGCTGACGCGGCATTGTCCGACGATGCCGCGCAGGAAGAACGGCGCCTCGCCAGGAAGGAAGGCCGCGCGGTCGAGTTGGAGAAGCATCTGACCGGCAAGCGCGTGAAGTCGGTCGGGCTCGACATGACGCGGGAAGGGCCGCGCATCGTGCTCAAGCACGACCGTTATCAAATCAACATCGACGCCGATGTGGACCATTACGATCTGGCGAAACTGGTGCTGCGGCAGCAGGGCGCCTTCAACCTCATGACGGCGGTCGAGAGCAGGCGGGTGACGACGATCGATCAGGTCGATCAGTTCATCATCGAAGTTCTCGAATCTTAGAATTAGGAGCTGAGATGTCTTTGCTTGAAGTCAAAAACCTGCATGTCGAGATCGACGGCAAGAAAATCCTCAACGGCCTCGACCTGACGGTCGAGAAGGGCAAGGTGCATGCGATCATGGGCCCGAACGGGTCCGGCAAGTCGACGCTCGCCTATGTGCTGGCCGGCAAGGAGGATTACGACGTCACCGAAGGCGAGATCCTGTTCGACGGCGAGAGCGTGCTCGAGATGGAGCCGGATGAGCGCGCCGCCAAGGGTCTGTTCCTGGCGTTTCAGTATCCGATCGAAATTCCGGGCGTCGCCACCATGACCTTCCTGCGCACCGCGGTGAATGCGCAGCGCAAGGCGCGCGGCGAGCCGGAATTGTCGACGCCCGACTTCATCAAGAAGGTGCGAGAATCCGCCGGCGCGCTCGGCATCGAGATGGACATGCTGAAGCGTGCGGTCAATGTCGGATTCTCCGGCGGTGAGAAGAAGCGCGCCGAGATTCTGCAGATGGCGATGCTGGAGCCGCGCCTGGCCGTGCTCGACGAGACCGATTCCGGTCTCGACATCGACGCGTTGAAGATCGCCGCCGAAGGCGTGAACCGCCTGCGTTCCCCCGAACGCGGCTTCGTGGTCATCACCCACTATCAGCGCCTGCTCGACTACATCGTGCCCGACGTGGTGCACGTGATGTCGCGTGGCCGCATCGTGAAGACCGGCAGCAAGGAGCTGGCGCTGGAGCTCGAAGCTTCGGGCTATGCGCAGTATGAGGCAGCCTGATGAACGCCGAAATCCGTCAGATCAAGACCGCGGCCGAGCAGGGGCTCGTCGACGCGTTTGCCAGCGCGAAGCAGACGCTGCCCGGCGCCGGTTCGGTCGCCGCGTTGCGGGCGCGCGCATTCTCGGATTTCGAGAGCTGCGGTCTGCCGCATCGGCGCGTGGAGGAATGGAAATACACCGACCTGCGCGCCTTTATGCGCGAGGCGAAGCCGCTGGCTGTGCCGCCGGACGCAACGGCCAAGGCACGCGCCAGGCGGGCGGGTGAATGGCTCGCCGCCGTCGATGCGCGCCGCATCTTCATCGTCGACGGCGTGTTTGCCGCCGATCTCTCCGATCTCGCCGGGCTGGAGAAGGGGCTGTCGATCGAGCCGCTGAGCCGCGCGCTGGCCTCGGGCAAGGCCGATCATGTCAATCCGCTCGGCGCCCCGCTGGCGATGAGCGGCGATCCGGCCCTTGCACTCAACACGGCCTTCATGGGCGATGGCGCGCTGATCCGCGTCGAAGCCGGGGCCGCGATCGAGCGCCCGATCCATATCCTGTATGTTGCGGCCGGCAACACGGCGGCGGCGATGTTCACGCGCTCCGTGGTTGTCGTCGGGTCGCGCGCGCAGGTCACGCTGATCGAGGATCATGCCGGTCCCGACGGCCTGGATTATCAGGTCAATCATGCGCTTGAACTCGCTATCGGCGATGAGGCTCAGGTTGATCACATCAAAATCAACCGCGAGGGCGACAAGGCGCTGCATCTCGCGACTTCGCTGAGCGCGGTCGGCGCCCGCGCGAAGGTCAACGACTTCTCGTTCCATATCGGCGGTGCAGTCGTGCGCAATCAGATCGCCGCCCGTTTCGACGGCGAGGGCATCGAGGCGAACGTCCGCGGGGCGTCGCTGCTCAAGAATCGCCAGCATGTCGACAACACTATGGTGATCGACCACGCCGTGCCGCATTGCACGGGCCGTGAATTGTTCAAGGCGGTGCTCGACGGCGAGAGCCGTGCGGTCTTCCAGGGCAAGATCATCGTGCGTCAGGATGCGCAGAAGACCGACGGCAAGATGGCCTCGCATGCCCTGCTGCTGTCGGAAGACGCCGAGATCGACCACAAGCCGGAGCTGGAAATCTTCGCCGACGACGTGGTCTGCGGACACGGCGCGACGGCGGGCTCGCTCGACGACGATCTCCTGTTCTATCTGCGGGCGCGCGGCATTCCGCGCAAGGAGGCGGAGGCGCTGATGATCCAGGCCTTCATCGGCGAAGCCGTGGAAGGGATCGCCAATGAAGCTCTGCGCGATGCGCTGATGGGCGAGGTCGAACGCTGGCTCGCGGCGCGCGTATAGGAAAGTGAAGGCGGCATGAACAAGCCCGTGACCCTGGACGCCTACGACGTCAGCCGCATCCGGCAGGATTTCCCGGCGCTGGCGCTGCAGGTCTATGGCAAGCCGCTGGTCTATCTCGACAACGCCGCCTCGGCGCAGAAGCCGAAGGCGGTGCTGGACCGCATCCAGCATGCCTACACGCATGAATATGCGAATGTGCATCGCGGGCTGCATTATCTCGCGAATGCGGCGACCGAGGCCTATGAGGGCGCGCGCGAGACGGTGGCGAAATTCCTCAATGCGCCGCGCAAGGAAGATGTCATCTTCACCCGCAACGCGACCGAGGCGATCAACCTCGTCGCCTATACGTTCGGGCGCGAGCGCATCCAGGCGGGCGACGAGATCGTGCTCTCGATCATGGAGCACCATTCCAACATCGTGCCGTGGCATTTCCTGCGCGAGCGGCAGGGTGCGGTCATCAAATGGGCGCCGGTCGACGAGGACGGCAATTTCCTGATCGAGGAATTCGAAAAGCTGCTGTCGCCGCGCACCAAGCTGGTGGCGATCACGCAGATGTCGAATGCGCTCGGCACCATCGTGCCGGTCAGGGAGGTCGTGAAGATCGCCCAGGCGCGCGGCATTCCGGTGCTGGTCGACGGCAGCCAGGCGGCGGTGCATCTGGACATCGACGGGCATGTGGACTGCAGCCTGGCTGCCGTCGAGAAGGACCGGGACGCCGCGCGCATGCGCCATCCGCACGACCTCCTTCACCGGCACCACCGTTCCGGTGACGTTCGACATGTGCGTCAGCGCGACGATCTTCGTCGGCGG
>JAEWCJ010000123.1 GCA_023390695.1 Pseudomonadota bacterium
CAGGTCGACAGCGCATTGACGACGGAGACGCCGACGCCGTGCAGACCGCCCGACACCTTGTAGGAATTCTGGTCGAATTTTCCGCCCGCATGCAGCTGCGTCATGATGACTTCGGCCGCCGAGACGCCTTCGCCCCTGTGGATGTCGGTCGGAATGCCGCGGCCGTCGTCGCGCACGGTGCAGGAGCCGTCCGGATTGAGCGTGATCGCCACTTCCGTGGCGTGGCCCGCCAGCGCCTCGTCGACCGCGTTGTCGACGACTTCGTAGACCATGTGGTGCAGGTCTGAACCGTCGTCGGTGTCGCCGATATACATGCCTGGACGCTTCCGGACGGCGTCCAGGCCTTTCAGGACTTTGATGGATTCCGCGTCGTAATCGGACGGATTCTGTGCCGGCTGGCTAGCCGTATCGGCCATGGGCGTGCCTTCGAATCAGCAGGGAAAAACAGGTGTGGAATTGGTCTGTGTGTGGCACGAAACGGGGGTGCCGTACAGCCCATTTTGATAGGTCTTAAGTATTTGCTTTTGCTATATTTTCAAGCCTGGAACGGGAACATTTTCCGGCAAGAATTTGGTGTCCGAAAGGGGACGCCTGTCAGGCTTTTTTGCCGTGTTCGGCGGGCAGCAAAAAGCGGACATCGGGCTGATAGTCCGGAACCGGCTGGGAGAAGCCGTCGAGCGCTTCCGCCCAGATCTCAACGCGCAGCAATTGCCGCCGCAGGTCGACGATTGCGTCGTGCAGCTGCTCGCCGATCTGCTCGCGAGCGGTGATGCTCCGGGTCATAGTCTCGCTCCTTGCCTCTCCTTGGTAAAGCAGAACGAGGCGGTGGCGTTCCCGCCCGGAATCGCTGCCGGCCGTACAACGTGCCGCGACAGCCACACCTCAGGGGATATTGATATGGCGCGCCTGTCCGCCTCTGATCTCGAAGATTTCCGCGCGATTGGCGATGTGGGCAAAGGCCTGCGGATCGGCTCCGGTCATCCAGACCTGTGCCCCGATCTTCTCCAGTGAATCGTAAAGCGCGGTGCGGCGCCCGGGATCGAGATGCGCCACGATCTCGTCGAGCAGCAGCACGGGGGCGTATCCGGTCATCTCGGCAATCAGATTGGCGTGGGCGAGGATGAGCCGGATCAGCAGCGCCTTCTGCTCGCCGGTGGATGCGTCGGCGGCGGCGATGCCCTTGGGACCATAGGTGACGGCAAGGTCGGAGAGATGCGGACCATCGAGCGTGCGTTTGGCCGCCGCATCGCGCGCCCGGTTGTCTTTCAGGATCCCGCGATAGCGATCCTCGACGTCGCTGGCCGGCGCGACCAGGAGCATTTCCTCCATCCAGCCCGCGAGTGCCATTTCGGCAAAGGGAAAGGCGGGGTCGACGGCGCGGCCGGTGGCGAGTGCGCCCTGCAGACGGCGCACCGTTTCCGCACGCGCGGCGGCGACCGCGACCGCGAGTTCGGCGGTCTCATGTTCGACGGCGGCGAGCCAGTGTGGGTCCGGATGCTGGTCTTCCAGGAGACGATTTCGCGAGCGCAGAGCGCGTTCCAGCGCCGATACGCGGCTTGGGTGTTCGGCATCGACCGCCAGCACCAGCCGGTCGAGAAAGCGCCGCCGCTCGGAAGCCGGTCCGGAAAACAAGCCATCCATCGAAGGCGTCAGCCAGATCACCCGCAGATGGTCGGCGAAGGCGGCGGCCGAGCCGACCGGTTCGCGGTCGACGCGACATTTGCGTGAGGTCGTGGCCTCGCCGCCGATGCTCGGTTCGATGCCGGTGCCCAAGGTCGCCAGACCGAGGCTGCCCTCGACTTCGGCGGAGACCGCCCACGAAAGGTTCTGCGCGGGCTCGCTGGCGCTGTCGCCCTCGGTGAATGCGACCTCCTCCAACGTGGCGCGGCGCAGGCCGCGGCCCGGCGTCAGGAACGAGATGGCTTCGATCAGATTGGTCTTGCCGGCACCGTTCGCACCCACCAGCACGACCGACGAAGGCCCTACATCAAGGCTGGCCGCGCGGTAGCTGCGGAAATTGGTGACGGTGAGGCGGCGAATGCGGGCGGCGGTCATAGCTTTGGTCTTGCCCGACTTTGCGCCGGGCATCCACCTCTTGGTGTCCGCCCAACCTAAAGACGTTGATGGCACCGAACTCGGGCGTGCCCGAGTTCGTCAGAGACTTGTAAGAACCGCAAGTCGGGTAAAACCGACTTGCAGGGACAAGCCCGGCCATGACGAATTCAGATCTGCCGGATGAGCCGAGAAGTCACACCCGCATCGGCATCAGGACATAGAGCGCGCCTTTCGCCTCCTTGTCCTGGATCAGCGTCGGCGAACCCGGATCGGACAATTTCAGCAGTGCGGTCTCGCCCTCGATCTGCGAGGCGATGTCGAGCAGGTAGCGGGAATTGAAGCCGATATCGAGCGCGTCCGCCTCATATTCGACTTCGATTTCCTCGGTCGCGCTGCCGGAATCTGGATTGGTCACCGACAAGGTAAGCTTGTTGCTGGCCAGCGACAGCTTCACCGCGCGTCCGCGTTCGCTCGACACGGTGGAGACCCGATCCACCGCGTGCTCGAACTCGTTCTTGTCGACCCGCAGCTCCTTGTCGTTGCCGAGCGGGATGACGCGGGCATAATCGGGGAAGGTGCCGTCGATCAGCTTCGACGTCAGCACCACGTCGCCGAGGGTGAAGCGGATCTTGGCCTGCGACAATTCGATGAGGATTTCCGCGTCGTTGTCGTCGATCAGACGACGCACTTCGCCGACCGTCTTGCGCGGCACGATGACGCCCGGCATGCCCTGGGCGCCGGACGGAATGGCGATCTCATACTGCGCCAGCCGGTGGCCATCGGTTGCAACCGCGCGCAGGGTCTCGCTGCTGCCGCTGCTGACGGCGTGCAGATAGATGCCGTTCAGATAATAGCGGGTCTCTTCCGTCGAGATCGCGAACTGCGTCTTGTCGATCATGCGCTTGAGATCGGACGCTGGCAGCGTGAACTTGTGCGTCATCTCGCCGGCATTGAGATCGGGGAAATCGCTTTCCGGCAGGGTCTGCAAGGTGAAGCGCGACCGGCCGGCACGGATCGTGAGCACAGCACGATCGCCGGAGGCTTCCAATACCACCTGCGAGCCGTCCGGCAGCTTGCGCACGATCTCGTAGATCATATGCGCCGGCACGGTAGTGGAGCCGCCCGGGCCGACCTCGGCGGGGATGGCTTCGCTGACTTCCAGGTCCAGATCGGTCGCCTTCAGCCCGAGCTTCGATTTTTCCGACCGGATCAGAACGTTGGCGAGGATCGGAATGGTGTTGCGCCGTTCAACTACGCGGTGCACATGGCCCAGCGATTTCAGCAGTTGCGCGCGCTCGACGGTAACCTTCATTTGCGTAACCCCGCCTGGGGAAGAGGATCGTTCAGGACCCTCGGATCGGGAGTCCGAGGGTGCTGCGGTGATGACAACCCCGGCC
>JAEWCJ010000189.1 GCA_023390695.1 Pseudomonadota bacterium
GCTTACTCGGCGGCAACGCGGGCGTGTCCCGACATCCAGAGGTCGAGATCGGCGAGGGCTCGCGCCGTGAGCGCGCGCTTCTTGGCAATGCTCTTTTCGGTTCCGCGCAGCCGCTTGCCCTGCGCATCTCGCGTCGGAGTCTGGGCCAGCGGGGGAAACAGCCCGAAATTGACGTTCATGGGCTGGAAGGAGCGCGGACCCGCATCGATCGTCTCGACATGGCCGCCGGTGATGTGGCCGAGCAGCGCCCCATGCGCCGTGCTCGGCGGCGGCAGGTTTGCTGGTTCCCCCAGACGCTCGGCGGCGGCAAAACGGCCGGCCAGCAGGCCGATGGCCGCCGACTCCACATAGCCTTCACAGCCGGTGATCTGTCCGGCAAAGCGCAGTCGCGGCTGCGCACGCAGTCGCAGGGTGTCGTCCAGCAGAGCCGGGGAGTTCAGGAAGGTGTTGCGGTGCAGGCCGCCGAGCCGGGCAAATTCCGCCTTCTCAAGGCCGGGGATGGTGCGGAAGATGCGGGTCTGCTCGCCATGTTTCAGCTTGGTCTGAAAGCCGACCATGTTGAACAGGGTCCCGAGCTTGTTGTCCTGCCGAAGCTGTACGATGGCGTATGGCTTCTGCGTCGGATTGTGTTCGTTGGTCAGGCCGACGGGCTTGAGCGGCCCGTGCCGCAGCGTCTCGCGGCCGCGCTCGGCCATCACTTCGATCGGCAGGCAGCCGTCGAAATAGGGGGTGGAGGCTTCCCACTCATGGAACGACACCTTCTCGCCGGTCAGGAGCGCATCAATGAAGGCCTCGTATTGGTCGCGGTCGAGGGGGCAATTGATGTAGTCGGCGCCAGAGCCGCCGGGACCCACCTTGTCGTAGCGCGACTGGAACCAGGCGACCGACATGTCGATGGAATCGCGATGCACGATGGGTGCAATGGCGTCGAAAAAGGCGAGGGATTCCGTGCCGCTGATGTTTCGCACCGCCTCGGCCAATGCCGGTGACGTAAGCGGGCCGGTCGCAATGATGACCTGATCCCAGTCGGTCGGCGGAAGGCCTTCGACCTCGCCGCGTTCGATGGCAATCAGGGGGTGTTGTTCGAGTGCCGCGGTCACCGCCTCGGAAAACGCGTCGCGATCCACCGCCAGCGCGCCGCCGGCCGGGACCTGATGGGCGTCGGCGCAATGCATGATCAGCGAACCCAGCCGCCGCATCTCCTCGTGCAGCAGCCCGACCGCGTTTGTCTCCGGATCATCGGACCGGAACGAATTCGAGCAGACAAGCTCCGCAAGTCCGTCGGTCTTGTGGGCAGCAGTCTCTCGCATAGGGCGCATCTCGTGCACCACGACCGGAAGCCCCCGGCCGGCGATCTGCCAGGCGGCTTCGCTGCCGGCGAGACCGCCGCCGATAATATGGATGGGGTGCTGGGCGCGCGTCGTACCGCTCATGGCGTCTAGCTAGGGCAAAGCGGGGAGACCGGCAATGCGCCAAAATGAAAACGCCCGCTGGAGGCGGGCGTCTTCATTGGGAACCTGGAGAACGGAAGCTGACTTAGGCGGTCCGCTCGGCGTTTTCCCAAGCAACGCGGGCGATTTCCGAGCGGCTGATGCCGATATCGGCCAGTTCGCGGTCACCCAGACGGGACAGCTCACGCAGGCTGCTGTCATAAGCGCGCCACTGGCGGAGGAAGCGGAAGAAGTTTGAGAGAATCATGGCCTTTAACCCCTTGGATGGACTGGAAAAGTCCGTGTCGAATCTGAAAGCAAGATAGGCGGTTATGGTGCGCTGCAAAAGAGATCATGTTGCGCTGCAGTTATGCAATTAATGCATGACCGGGATCATAAATTCTTTAAACTTTACAAAGAATTGTCATTTTCTTGCTCGGGCGGGCGGTTTAGTCGTCGCGCTGCCGTCAGTTTGACGCATGGATTGCCAGAACTTTGCTTTTCGCACCTGCGAACAAAGCCAGGCGGTAGGGCAAGCCGATTGTTCCATTGGTGGTTGGTATTATGGAACCGGAACACCTTATGGAGCTGCGGGGAGATCTCGCTGAGGGGGGGGCCGCAGACAGGGGCCCTGAACCCGTTGGCCGCGATGGCCGGGCCTTATGAAGAACAGGGCATCGTAGGGCCGTCGCAAACGATATTGCCGGGGCATTGGCAAAGATCGCGGTTTCGACGCGGCTGTCATACACCTTGATCGAGAGAGCGCTTGATCAGGAGCGGTAAAATCCGCGACCGGTCGCAAACAATCGGCGCGTGTCGAGCGATGTGAGATGCAGGAGAAGACGCCGTGTCCGGATGCGTCCTTCGGCGAAGCGTTCAAGTGACTCTGCTTGTGGCGGAAAACGCCGGCTAATCGATCCACCCAGTGGCGGACCAGGCGATTCTATCTTTCGGGCTTGAGCGTCTCGGCGTCATCTGATGTCGCTTTGCCCGCCGAGATCCAAAACTGTGTGCCTTGCTGGAAGCACAGAGAATGCGCTGGCGGCCAAGTTGCCCACTGCACTGCTGGCGGGTGCGGACAACGGACGTTGTCGTCGACGATCCGGAAATGGAGCGTCCCGACCTCACGATGTCAGGCGCGAGAATTTTCCGTTTGTAGGCGCTGCATTTCCTGCAGCATTTGCGATGTGGCATCAAGAAGCCGACCGCATTGCGAAAGCAGGTCCGGTGTAAGCCTGACATTGACGGCATCGAGCTTGGCCCAGGAGCATTGCATGCATTGGGTCAGATCATCGACGAACACGACGTCGGTCTTTGTCTCGGCCTCGTCGGAAACGTCCTCGAAGAGGCGGCGGACGTTGCCGACTTGCGCAGCCAGATTGCTCAGCATGTCGGCAATCTCTGCGCGACCAGCTTCGATCTTCCAGGCTGTGTTGTGAATTGGTTGTCTCGCTTCGGCCACGATATTCCTGATCTCCGCCCTCGACGTCGGGCGTTCTGCTTCGGCACTCCTACGCGCATTCACTTACATTCCTGTTAAGCACGCGACGCTCGACGCGTTCGCTCTAAGCTCGCAATGAAGATCGATATGGCGTTTGCGGTATCATGATGGCGTATTTCATCGCGGACGCACACCGGCCTTGCCTGTCGGTGGAAACAGAAATTCGACGCCCGCGCGCTCGAACACTTCACGGATCGGTTCAAGGTTGGCCTCATCGCCAGGTGGAGCGCCGGACAATTCTTCAAGGCGTCGAATTGTTGAAGCAGAGACCTTGGCGGTCTCGGCTAGATCGCGGACCGACCAATTGAGAACACCACGGGCCGCGCGAATCTGTGCGCCCGTGAGCTTGGCGGACGTTGCGTTGATCGCGGGTGCCCAGACCTTGCGGTCGTGAATGTCGATGCAGATGCCGACCCATTCCCGGATCGAGCCGTCGC
>JAEWCJ010000266.1 GCA_023390695.1 Pseudomonadota bacterium
GGGCGAGGCCGCTTCCCGGGTCACCCGCGACAGCACGAAGCCGCAATGAATCGCCGCAACTGGGCCGCGTCCTAGGAATTATTGCGGCGCAATAGTGTCTATTGCGCCGCACAATCCAAGGTGCTAAAAGGGCATGATACCGCCGGATCGGCCCCCAGGGACGACCCGATCCGCGATCCCGCCAACCGAAGGATCAGTGCCATGACCGAGGCCACTACCGTTAAGGCGAAGAAAACTGCGTCCGGCTTCGAGACGCCCAAGCTTGAATTCCCCACCTTCGAAATGCCGAAAATGGAAGTCCCTGCCGCTTTCCGTGAATTCGCGGAAAAGGGCGTGTCCCAGGCCAAGGACAACTGGGAAAAGATGAAGGCGGCGACGGAAGAAGCCACCGACGTTCTTGAAACCACCTATTCCACGGCTGCCAAGGGTGCTGCCGATTACGGTCTGGCGCTGATCGATGCGGCGCGCACCAACATGAATGCAGCCTTCGATTTCGCCACCGAAATCATGACCGCGAAGTCGGCGTCGGAATTGGTCGAGATCTCGACCGCGCATGCCCGCAAGCAGTTCGAGACCGCCACCGCGCAGACCAAGGAATTGACCGCTCTCGCCCAGAAGGTCGCGGTCGACACCACCGAGCCGCTCAAGGCCGGCATGACCTCCGCTTTCAAGAAAGTCGGCTGAGCCGTCTTTCGCGCAAAACGTTGCGATTGCATTTGGCCCGGCCTTGCCGGGCCTTTTGCTTTTATTTACATGAAGGCGCGGGCGGGCGCCCAACGCGGGCAGATTGCTTGCCAAATCGGATCTTTGATCCTAGTTTCCGCCCGCTTTCAAATGTGCAGCTGTAGCTCAGTTGGTTAGAGCGCCGGTCTGTGGAACCGGAGGTCGGTGGTTCGAGCCCACCCAGCTGTACCATTCCAGATTTGTCCTTCCAAAATTCTTCGGCCTAGAATGCTCCTCCGTCGGGGAGGACACCACGCGCAGTCGTGGAGGAAGGCCTATTCGTGGAATTTGGAATTTTCGATCACCTCGACGCCAATGGCAGTCCGCTCGGCGCCATGTTCGAGGACAGGCTGAAGCTGGTTGAACTCATCGAACAGCAGGGCTTCTACGGTTATCACCTGGCGGAACACCATTCGACGCCGCTCGGCGTCGTGCCGTCGCCGAGCGTGTTTCTGGCCTCGGCCATCCAGCGCACCCGGCGGCTGATGCTCGGCCCGCTGGTCTATGTCCTGCCGCTCTATCATCCGCTGCGCCTGTTCGAGGAAGTCTGCATGCTCGACCAGCTGAGCAACGGACGGCTGATGCTCGGCGTCGGGCGTGGCGGCGCGCTGCAGGAGCACGAGTGTTTCGGCATCGATCCGGCGACCGCCTCGGCGCGCTATCACGAGGCCTTCGTGGTGCTGATGCGCGCCTTCGCGGAAGACGTGCTGAATTTCGAGGGCGAGTTCTTCAAGATCAGGGACTATCTCGTGCAGGCGCGGCCGGTGCAGCAGCCGCATCCGCCGATCTGGTACGGCGCGCCGAGCGCGGATGCGATCATGTGGGGCATCGCGCGCGGCATCAATGTGGTGTCGCTCGGACCCGCCGCACGTGCGAAGGAGATCAGCGATCGCTACCGCAGGGAATGGGCGGATCTCGGCCGCAGGTCCGCGGCGCTGCCGCGCATCGGCATCACGCGCCATATCGTGGTGGCGGAGACGGATGCCGAAGCCGAGCGGCTGGCGCAACGCGCCTATAGGCCGTGGCGGGAGGCCATCGAGTTCATCTGGCGGCATACGCGCAGGGAGTTCACCCTGGCGGAGATCTATCCGCGCAGCTTCGACGAACTCGCCGCGCTGGGGCATGGCGTCGCCGGTTCGCCGGCGACCGTGCGCGGCTATCTCGAAAGGCTCGAGGACGAGGCCGGCGTCAATTACGTGCTCGGGCAGATGATCTTCGGCGACATGAGCCTGGCCGAGGCGTCGTCGTCGATCCGTCTGTTCGGCCGCGAGATCATGCCGGCCTTTGCCGGAAGCTCCGAATTGGTGTCCTGAGGAAATCGCAATGAACAATCCTGCAAAGACAGGGGCAGGCGCCGGCCGGCGTCTCGATCAGGCGCTGAAAAGCGGGCGTTTCGTGTTCACCGCCGAAATCACGCCGCCGGTGTCGTGCGACCGCAACGATCTTCTGGCCAAGGCGCTGCCGCTGAAGGGGCTCGCCGATGCGGTCAATGTGACCGACGGAGCGGGTGCACGCCCGCATATGGACAGCGTGACCGCGGCGGCGATCCTGGTGGAGCACGGCATCGATCCGGTGCTGCAGCTCACCTGCCGCGACCGCAACCGCATCGCGCTGCAAAGCGCCTTGCTGGCCGCGGCGACGGTCGGCGTGCGCAACATCCTGGCTTTGCGCGGCGACAATCCGGACGCCGGCGATCAGCCCGACGCCAAGCCGGTCTTCGATCTCGATGCGCGCGGTTTGCTGCAGACGGCGGCGCGGCTGCGCGATCGCGGCGAATTGCCGAGCGGCCGCAAGATTTCCGGTCGGGCGGATTTCTTCCTCGGCGCCGCCGACATGCCGATCGATCCGGCGGCGGACTGGAAGCCCGATGCGCTCAACGCCAAGATCGCGGCCGGCGCGCAATTCGCGCAGACGCAGTTCTGCATGGATGCCGATGTGCTGCGCCGCTACATGGCGCGGCTCGCCGAGCACGGCGCTCCGCAGAAGCTGTCGATGCTGATCGGCGTCGTGCCGCTGCGCTCGGCGAAATCGGCGCGCTGGATCAAGCAGCATCTGTTCGGTTCGATCATTCCCGATGCGATGATCGCGCGCATGGAGGCGGCTGCCGATCCGGCGCGCGAAGGCAAGACCATCCTGATCGAGTATCTGGAGGAGATCGCCACCATTCCCGGCGTCGCCGGCGCGCATATCATGGCGCCGAACCATGACGAGGCGGTGCCGGAGGTGATCGGGGAGATCCGGCGGCGCACCGGCGGCTAGGCGCGCGGAGCGGTTCTTGCCGCGCAGAAGGTTGGCGCTAACGCGTCCGCCGCTTCGGCGCGCCCCCGTCCGCATACAGGGTCTGCAGGAACACCGGTCCCGGATATCCGTCCGGCACTTGTCCGGCTTTTCCCTGAATGTCGCGGATCGCGTCGCGCAATTCGAAATCGATCAGCCCCTCGAAATTGCTCACCTTGTAGCCGAGTTCGGCAATGCGCCGCTGCATGCGCTGCCGCGCTTCGCGCGACAATTGCAGATCGTCGTCCGGCCAGCGCCCGGCAATCGCCGCGCCGCCGCGCAGGCGGTCGGCGAGATGGCCGATGGCGAGCGCGTAGACGTCCGAGGTATTGTAGGTCTTCAGCACATTGAAGTTTTCGGTCACCAGAAAGACCGGCCCGCGGATGCCGCTGGGAAAGAACAGGATGCCCTCGCCCTGCCGCGGCATGGCGCGTCCATCGGCGCGGCGCAGGCCGAGCGCGGCCCAGTCCTGGAAACTGGCGCGGCTGCGACGGAAATCGAATTGCGCGGGAAGGCTGACTTCAAAACCCCAGGGCAGGCCGGTGCGCCAGCCATGCCCCTTGAGATAATTCGCGATCGAGCCGAACACGTCCGGCACGTTGGTCCAGATGTCGCGTTTGCCGTCGCCGGAGAAATCCACCGCCCATTTCAGATAGCTGGAGGGAATGAATTGCGGCTGTCCCATCGCGCCCGCCCAGGAACCGACCATGCGTTCGCGCGGCACGTCGCCCTGCTGCAAGATCAGCAGTGCATCGATCAGTTCGCCCTGGAACAGATCGCCCTTGTAGCGGGCGAAGGATGTGCTCGCGAGCGAGCGGATCACCGACTTGCTGCCGGGATTGGCGCCGAAGCCGGTTTCGATGCCCCAGATGGCGACGATGATCTCGCGCTCGACGCCGAATGTTTTCTCAACCGCATTCAGCGTGTCGTTCCAAGCCGCCAGTCTGCGAATGCCGCCCTGGATGCGCGCCTGCGACACCATCGAGCCGAGATAGCTGCCGACCGCGCGGCCATATTCCGGCTGTCGCTTGGTGAGCGCGATGGATTCGGGGTCGGGCTGCAAGCCGTTCAATGCGGCATCGAACGTCGCGCGGGTGACGCCGCGCGCCTTGGCCTTCGGCCACAGCGAATCAAGAAAGGCGCGGAATTCGCCCTTGAATTCGCTCTTGAATTCGCTTTTGCCGGATTGCGCGGAGGC
>JAEWCJ010000274.1 GCA_023390695.1 Pseudomonadota bacterium
AAAAATCTCCACTGGGTCCCGGGGCTCGCTCCGCTCGCCCGGGACACGAATGGTATTCACTTGAAACCGTCTTTCAGCAACGCCTGCAATCCGGCGCGATCATAGACGCCGAAGCCGAGGCTTTTCAAAGTGCGGCCGGTCTGTATGAAATCCTCGCCGCAGATCGCGCCGCCGATGGAGGCGAAGGCGCGCATCAGCGGCGTTGAGACGCCGGCCAGCTCGGCCACCGAAGTGAAGAAGGACAGGCCGATGCGGGTGTCCTCGCGCATATAGCGGTGCTCGGTGAGCACGATGTGCTCGCGCCAGTCGCCGGAATCGGTGAGCTTGTCGTGCGAGCCGCGACCATACATCCATTCCGGACCGGATTTGGCGTAATGGTCGGCGAGCGGGAAATGCGGCGCGCCATAGCCAAGTTTCTCGCGAACGGCGATGCGCTCCGCGTCGAGCGCGTCGGTGACGCGGCGGATCGAAGGCTGTGTGCCCTCCTTGTGAATGTCCCAGCGGTCGAAATGTTCGAGCGGCCCGGCATTCATGGTGATCAGTGGCGGATGGATGAGCGGCCCCGCATTCATCAACGCGCCGGACAGCGCGTCGCCGCAATCCTCGATCCCGCCGGGGAAGGCCTTGCCGATCATGGCCAGCGCATGGTCCTTCAGCGTCAGCGGAAACACGCCGGTCGGCAGGCGTTTGGCGCGCACGGTGATGGCGACTTCGAACGGCGCATGCTTGCGGGTGAGCCAGGGCAGGGTGCCGGTCTCGGCATAAGCGACGCTGGCGCGGTTGCCGGCATCCCAGGCCGCCTTGGCGAAAATCATCGCGCCGAAAGTGCCAGGCGGCAGATAGATCACCTGGCCGTCGGCGAGATGCGGTGCGGCCAGCTTCGCGATGTCCGGCTGCGCGGTGGCCGGCGCGGGGCAGACGATCAGCTCGGCGCCGCGCAGGGCCTGCGCGATGTCGGCGGTGACGAGCGCGACCTTGGCCGCGTGCCTGCCGGCGAAATCCTTCACCGTGATCGCGTTGCCGTTGGCGTTGTGGGCTTTCACGGCCTCGGCATCGCGCCGCCACAGGCGCACCTCATGTCCGGCAAGCGAGAAATCGGCGGCGGCGGCGAAGGACCCGTTTCCTCCGCCGAGAACGACAATGCGCATCCACTTTCCTCTCTTCATTTCAGCCTTTGTTATTGTCATCGTCCGCGAAAGCGACGATCCAGTAATCACTGACGTTCTGGCGTTTACTGGATGCCCCGCTTGCGCGGGGCATGACAAGGGATAATCATGTCAGGATGACGGAGCAGGTTTTGTGACCTGTTCCTTCAACAGAAAATGCTGCACCTTGCCCATGGCATTGCGCGGCAGAGTCTCGGTGAAGAGGATGTCGTGCGGCACCTTGAAGCGCGCGAGGTTGGCGCGCGCATGCGCGATCAGCATTTCGGCGGTGACGCCGCAATCCTTGCGCTTCACCACGAAGGCGACCGGGACTTCCTGCCATTTCGGGTCGGCACGTCCGATCACCGCGCATTCGGCGACATCCGGATGCTCGCCCAGTACGCGCTCGAGTTCGGCCGGATAGATGTTCTCGCCGCCGGAGATGATGACGTTCTTCTTGCGGTCGTGGATGTGGAAATAGCCGTCGGCGTCGCGGGTGCCGATATCGCCGGTGTGATACCAGCCGTCGCGCAGGGCTTCGCTCGTCGCCTGCGCATTGCCCCAGTATTCGAAGAAGACATTCGGTCCGCGCACCACGACTTCGCCGGCGGTGCCGTGCGGCACCTCGCGGCCGTCATTGTCGACGATGCGTGCCTCGCAGTGCAGGCCGGGCAGGCCGGTGGAATTGCCGTGGCCGACATCGCCGCCGAGCCGCGTATAGACCGCGATCGGACAGGTTTCGGTCGAGCCGTAGACCTGCAGCACCGGCACGCCGCGCTTCGTGATCGCGTCGATCAGAGGCTGCGGCACGGTGACCGAGCCGGTCGAGATCGCACGCAGGCTGGAGAGATTGGTTCTCTCCCAGTCCGGGTGCTGGAGCACGGCCTGGATGGTGGTCGGCACCAGCACGGTATGCGTCGGCTTGTCGTGACTGAACGAAGCCAGCGTGGCGTCGGGCGAAAAGCGGCGATGCACCGTGACGGTGGCGCCGAGCTGCAGGGCCGGTGTCGTCTGGATGTTCAGCCCGCCGACATGGAAGAAGGGCAGCACGGTCAGGATGTGATCGTCGCTGGTCATGGAATGCATGTGCTGGCTCATCGCCGCATTCCAGATCAGCGCCTCCTGCCGCAGCACCGCGCCTTTCGGGCGGCCGGTGGTGCCGGAGGTGTAGACGATGAGCAAGGGCGAGAGCGCGTCGACATGCGGATTGCGGTCGTCGCCGCTGCCGGACGCGAGCAATTCGTCGAAGGTCTGGCCGCCCTCCGGCTTGAACTCGATGCCGATGATGCGCGTGTCGGGCAGCGCCTCCGCGAGCGGCGCGAGCACCGGTGCGAAACTCTCCTCAATGAAAAGAGCTTTTACGGATGCGTCGGAGAGAATGAAAAGTTGCTCCGGCACCGCCAGCCGCCAGTTGATCGGCACCAGCATGGCGCCGAGCCGCGCGCAGGCATAGAGCAGCACGAGACAGTCGGGATGGTTGGCCGACAGGATGGCGACGCGGTCGCCGCGCCCGACGCCGAGACGCGATTTCAGCGCGCGGGCGCAGGCGGACATGCGTTCGGCGAATTGCCGGTAGGTCAGCGCATGGCCTTCGAAGCGGATCGCAATCTTGTCCGGCGTGAAGGCGGCGTTGCGGTCGATGAGATCGGAGAGGTCCATAAGATCAGTCTATGCCCATTGTCACCTCTCCCCGCACACGGGGAGAGGGAAAGAAAGTCACTCATCCGTCTCGCCCGCCTCATACAGCGCCTCGCGGCCGATGCGGTCGACGCAGATTTCCGCCGTCCAGGGCAGCATCAGCGCGCCGCAGCGGCTGTCGCGATAGATGCGCTCCAGCGGCAGGCTCTTCAGCATCGCCTGCCCGCCGCAGGTGCGGATCGCCTTCACGGCGATGGCGTTGGCATTCTCCATCACGCTGTATTGCGCCGCATAGGCGCGCAGGATCTGGTCCTTGGTCGGATTGGCGCGCGCCTCGGTGATCGCCTGGAACCAGATCGCCTTGGTCTGCTCCAGCATGATGCGCATTTCCGCCACCGCGATCTGCTTGGTCGGAAACATGCGGCGCTTCACCGGCGGCATGCCCG
Source organism: Pseudomonadota bacterium (assembly GCA_023390695.1). Next base: position 3,230 of record JAEWCJ010000274.1, read on the forward strand.
GCACTTCGCCGCGCAGATATTGCACGGTGAAGTCATAGGCGGCCTGCGCCAGCCCCATATAGGTCGGCGACAACGTGATGAACATGTGCGGCCAGCGCGAGGCCGCCTGGAAATAGACGCCGTGCGGCATCAGCATCGCGTCTTCCGGCACGAACACGTCCTTGAACAGCAGCGTGCGCGAGACGGTGCCGCGCATGCCGAGCGGATCCCAGTCGCCGACCACCGACACGCCCGGCGCATCGGCAGGCACCGCGACATACAACGTGTTGCGGCGGCTGGCCGCTTCGCCTTCGGCGCGTTCGGTGCACAGCACGCCGTAATAGTCGGCGGAGCCGGAAAGCGATGCGAAGATCTTCTTGCCGTTGATGAGGAAGCCGCCGTCGACCGGCTTCGCCTCGGTGCCGAAGGCGATTGCGCCGGCGGCCGCCGCGCCGCCTTCCGAGAAGGGCTGCGCGTAGACGGCGCCGTCCCTGACGATGCGTTGATAGTGAATCGCGCGTCGTTTCAGGTGCGCGGCGCGGTCTTCCGGCGTCATCTCCAGTTCGTCGGCGAGCGGCCCGGACCAGAGCGTGGAACAGACATGCATGTTCCAGGACAATGTGGTGGCGCCGCAATAGCGGCCGAGTTCGGCGGCGGCGAGGCAATAGGTCTGGAAGTCGGCCCCGAGGCCGCCGTCGGATTTCGGCACGCACAAGGACAGCAGCCCCTCCTTGTGCATGTCGCGGAAATTCTCGATCGGGAAGGTGGCGTCGCGGTCATGCTGGGCGGCGCGCGGGGCCACGACACTCTTGCCGAAGCGGCGCACCTTTTCCGTCAGCGCCGCCTGCTCGTCGGTCAGCCGGAAGGCGTCGGCGGGAAACATCGGCGCATCGATCGATGTGGATTCGAGCACGGCGGCTTTAACGGCGGCTGTCATCGGAGGCTCCTTCAGGCCTTGGCGACTTCTGGCGATGCGAGAAAGGCGAGGACGGCGTCGTCGAATGCCGACGCCGATTCAAGATTCGGCAGATGGCCGACGCCGGGCAGACAGACATAGCGTGCGCCGGGAATCTTCGCGGCCATGCGCTCCATCATCGGCGGCGGCGCATTGCGGTCATGCTCGCCGACGAGACACAAAACCGGGCAGCGGATATTGCCGAGATTGGCGCGCTCGTCGAATTGCACGAGACAGAGCACGGCGGCGCGATAGGTCGATGCCGGCGTCGATCCCATGAGATCGATGGCGAGCGCACGGCCATTCGCGTCGGGCGCCGGGCCCATCATGCCGTCGACGATATCGGCGGCGAGCTCCGGCATGGTCTTGCCGGATTCGAGCGGGGCGAGGCGCGCGGCGACGAATTTTTTCTGGAAATCGCCTTCCGGATTGCCGAAGGCGGGGCTGGTGCCGATCAGCACCGCGGCGCGATAGCCGTCCGGGCGGCGGCGCAGCAGCGTCTGCGCGATCATGCCGCCCATAGAATGGCCGACCAGGATCGGGCGCTGCAATTTCTGCTGATCGATGACGGCTTCGACGTCTGCCGCCAGCTCCGCGAAACTCATGCTTTCGACGGCCGGTCGCGCGCCGTAGCCGGGCAGATCGAGCGGGACGGGACGAAAGCCGGTCTTGGCGAAGGAGGCAGTCTGCGGCGCCCAGCCGCGGGCGGCGCCGCCGATGCCATGCAGGAAGATGACGGCCGGGGCGTCGGCATTGGGCATCGCGATGTCGGTCACGCTCATGTCTCCGGCGGTCCCTGTCCGGCCAAGGGCGGCATGCTAGCAAAGCCAAGATATATGAAAAGGAATATTTATGGGCAGGACGCGCCGCGGGCTGTGGCTCGCGTGTCAGGGATTTGTGTCGGCGGGCCGCACGGCGGCGAAATTCCAGCCGCGCCCCGGTGCGGCGTCGATCAGCGCGCGCGTACAGGCGTGACGGGGCGCGGTCAGGATTTCGGCGGCCTTGCCCTGCTCGACAATGCGGCCGTCCTGCATGATGGCGACCTCGTCGCAGATCTGCGCGGCGACGCGCAGGTCATGGGTAATGAACAGCATTGCGAGGCCGAAACGTTTTTGAAGTCCGGTGAGAAGCTGGAGGATGTCCGCCTGTGTCGACATGTCGAGCGCGGAGACCGCTTCGTCGGCGATCAACACCCGCGGCTTCAGGATCAGCGCACGGGCCAGCGCGACACGCTGACGTTGGCCGCCGGAGAGCTGATGCGGATAGGCGTGCAGAATGTCCGGTGCGAGGCCGACAGCCTTCAATATTTCCGCCGCATCTTTCTGCGCCTCATCGCGCGCCGCGCCGAAATTGACCGGCCCTTCCGTGACGATATCCGTGACCGGCAGGCGAGGGTTGAGCGAACGATAGGGATCCTGCGCCACGATCTGCATAAGCCGGCGAAATGGCGTGAGCGCCTGGCGCGGCAATGTCATGATGTCGGTCGCGCCCAGACAGATGCGGCCTTCTTCCGGTTCGACCAGCCGCAACAGGCAGCGTGCCAGGGTCGACTTGCCTGAGCCGCTTTCGCCAACGATGCCGAGCGTGCGTCCCTGCCGCAATGTCAGGTCGACATAGGAAATCGCCGGCACTGGTGGAGATCCAAACCATGAGGAACTCCGATAGGTCTTCGACAGAGATTGTGCGGACAGCACGATATCGGCGGACGCGCCTGCGCGCGGCTTCCGCGGCACCAGGCTCGGTACGGCGGCCAGCAGCTTGCGGGTATGGCCGCTCTTGGGTGCGCCGAAGACCTCGCGCAGTGTTCCGGTTTCGACAATGCGGCCCTGATGCATGACCGCGATGCGATCCGCGATATCGGCCACCACCCCCATGTCGTGCGTGATGAACAGGATGGATGTGCCGTCCTCACGCTGCAGGCGCCGCATGAGGTCGAGGATCTGCTTCTGAATCCTGACATCGAGTGCGCTGGTGGGCTCGTCGGCAATCAGCAGGCGAGGCCGCAGGATCAGCGCCATGGCGATCATCGCGCGCTGACGCTGCCCGCCGGACAATTGATGCGGGTAGGAGTTTGCTATCCGCTCGATATCCGATAGTTCGGCCTTCTGCAGCATTTCGGCAATGCGCGTGCGGCGCTCGGCTCGACCGAGGCTGGTATGCGCCTTCAGGACTTCATCGATCTGCCGGCCGATCGTCATGACCGGGTTGAGCGCGGCCATCGGCTCCTGGAAAATCATCGCCATGCGCGTGGCGCGCAGGAGGCGGAGCTGATGTTGCGGCAGGTTGGTCAAATCCTTGCCGCCGAGACGGATACTGCCGGACGCAATCTCCAATTCCCGAGGCGGCAGCAGACCCATCACGGAGAGGGCCGTCATCGTCTTGCCGGAGCCGCTTTCACCCACGAGGCACAGGGTTTCGCCTTCGGCGAGTTCGAGTGAAACGTCGCTGAGAATGGCGTGGCCTCCGGCAGCCTCTGTCTGCCGGACATCGAGGTTGTCGATGTGAAGCAAGGTCTCGGCCATGCTGCTAGACCGCCTTGCGTCTTGCAGTGCCGGGATCGAGCCGGTCGCGCGCGGCATCGCCCAGAATATTGATCGACAGGATGGTGAGCGTCAGCAGCAGAGCCGGCCAGAAGATCATCGACGGACGGAGCTGAAAATACAGCCGTCCATCCGCCATGATGTTGCCCCAGGTCGGTGTCTCCGGATTGATGCCGGCGCCGAGGAAGGAGAGGATCGACTCAAGGAGGATTGCGGCAGCACAGATATAGGTGCCCTGCACGATCAACGGGCCGACGGCATTGGGCATGAGATGCCGCCACAGGATGGTGATGCCTGGCGTTCCGAGTGCGACCGCGGCTTCGACGTAGGGTTCTTCCCGCGCGGACAACACCACCGAACGCACCAGACGTGTGACGCGCGGAATTTCCGGGATGGTGATGGCGATCAGGACGGTTACCAGGTTGCCGCCCCACAGGGCGACGATGGCGATCGCCAGCAGCACATTCGGGATCGCCATGATGCCATCCATGGCGCGCATGATGACGGCATCGACACGGCGGAAATAGCCGGCAACGAGCCCGAGCACGAGGCCACAGGCGACAGCGATCGCCGCTGTGCCCAGTCCGATGACCAGCGAGACGCGTCCGCCATAGATCAGACGGGCAAACAGATCGCGGCCATAGGAATCCGTGCCGAGCAGGAAATCTTCGCCTGGCGGCCGCAGCCGCAGTGCGGGTGCAATCTCCGTCGGGTCGTGCTGGGCAATGAAGGGGGCGAATAACGACAGCGCTGCGATCGCCAGAAGCATGGCCGCGGCGCCTGCGCAAAGCGGCCGCGCCACGGCGGCGCGCCAGATGGAATTCTGTGCGGTGAGCGGCGGCCAAAGGTCGGGCGCAAGACGGCTCATTCGTAGCGTACCCTGGGATCGAGCGTCAGATAGAGAAGATCGATCACGAGGTTCAACAGCACATAGAAGCCGCTGCTAAGCAGAATGACCGCCTGGATTACCGGGTAGTCGCGCGCGAGCACGGCATCGACGGTGAGGCGGCCGAGGCCCGGCAGGTTGAAGATGGTTTCGGTGACGATGGCGCCGCCGATCAGCAGGGCGAAGCCGTTTCCGATCACGGTGAGGATCGGCAGCGAGGCTGTGCGCAGCGCGTGACGAAAGAGAACGGCGGATTCCTTCAGGCCCTTGGCGCGGGCGGTGCGGATATAGTCGCGGTCCAGCACCTCGAGCATGCTGGCGCGGGTGATCCGGGCGATCAGCGCGATCAGCGGCACCGACAAGGTGATGACCGGAAGGATCAGGTGCTGCAGGAATACGCCCAATCCGTCCGCCGGGCTGCGATAGCCTTGCACCGGCAGCCAGCCAAGGTCGATGGAGAAGATCAGCATCAGCACATAGCCGATCACGAAGAACGGAACAGAAAATCCAAGCACCGTTCCAAGGCCGATGGCGCGGTCGCCGAGGCTGTCGCGTTTCCACGCGGCGATGACGCCGAGCGGAATCGCCACCAGCGACGAGAACAACATGGCGAGTATGGTGAGCGCGAGCGTCGGCTCCAGCCGCTGGCCGATGATGCGAGTGACGGGCAATCCGGACAGCAGCGAGGTGCCGAGATCGCCGCGGACCAACTGGCCGAGCCAGAGTCCGAATTGCGCCGGAATGGAGCGGTCGAGGCCAAGCGTCTGGCGGATCTGCTCAAGCTGCGCGGTGGAGGCGGCGTCGCCGGCGAGAATGGCGGCCGGATCGCCGGGCGCCAGACGAAGCAGCAGGAAAACAAACAGAATGACGCAGAAGGTGACCGGAACAACGCCGAGCAGGCGGCGGAAGAGATAGAATGGAGTCAATTCCAGTCTCCTCCAAGAGGTGCTCCGGGCGAGACGTGCTCGGCTCGCTCGGCCGGACAGGGCTATTGCTTGCTCATGTTCCAGAAGATCGGGATCGGACTGTCGACAACGCCCGTCAGGTCTTTCCGCCAGGCTGATTGACGGGAAAACTGCCCGAGCGGGACATAGATCACCTGATCATAGGCATAGGCCTGCATTTCGGCCGCGATCTTCTTCTGCTCTTCTGCCGTTTCCGCCATTGCATACGCGTTGCGGAACTCCTCCAGTTTCGCATCTTCCGGCCAGCCGAACCAGGAACCGTTCTTTCCGCGTCCGATCAGATTCTGGTTCACCAGCGGGTTGACCAGATCGGAACCCGCCCAGAGTGTGAAAAACAGGTTCCATCCGCCGTTCTTCGGTGGTGCCTGGCTGGCGCGGCGGCTGACCACGGTCTGCCAATCCAATGCCTGCAGATCCACCTTGAACCCGGCCTGGCGCAGCAACTGGGCGGCCACGACCGGGTGCGTCTTGAGAACGCCGACATCGGTCGGATGCAGGATGACAACCGGCGTTCCGTCGTAGCCGGAGGCTTTCAACGCCTTGCGGGCGGCGTTCATGTTCTTGCCGAACAGCGACTTGGCGCCGATATCGGTCGACAACGCCGCGTTGCAGGCGAACATTGCGCCGCAAAGCTGATAGTATTTCGGATCGCCAACCAGCGCATCGAGAAAATCCTTCTGGTTCAGCGCCAGCATCGCGGCGCGCCGTATCTCGACCTTGTCGAAGGGTGGATGCAGGAAGTTCATGCGCGCGACGATCTGCGACCCCAGCGGGTCGGTGCCGCGTATCTGGATGTTCCGATTGCGCTCAAGCAGCCGGATCAGGTCGAACGGCGTATCCTCGATCATGTCGATCTCGCCGGACAGAAGCGCGCCGATCTGGGTCTGCGGATCCGGCATCACGAGCCACTCGACGCGATCGACGTCCACGCGCTTGCCGCCGGCGGTCCAGCTCGCTCTTTCGGTGCGAGGCATATAGGCCTCGTTCTTCACGTAGACCGCCTTGACGCCGGGCTGAAATTCCTGGGCGATGAATTTGAACGGACCGGATCCGGTATGGTCGGTGATTGCCTGGTTCGGCGATGTTTCGGCAATCCGCTGCGGCATCATGAATGGCGGATACGACGAGACCTTGCCGAACGCCTGGGGAACGAAGGCGAGCGGCTTCTTCAGTTTCAGCGTGATGGTCCTGTCGTCGATCGCTTCCAGCTTTTCCGTATTCTCCAGGATGAACTGGCCGGTTCCGTCCTTGGCTGCCCAGCGCCGGATGGACGCAACGCAATCGAGCGCGGTGACGGGCTTGCCGTCATGCCATTTCAGGCCATCGCGCAGCGTGAAGGTGTAGGTCAGACCGTCTTCGGAAAGTGCCCAGTCGGCCATTTGCGGGCGGACCTGAAAATTCTCGTCGGTGCCGAGCAGCGTATCATAAATCATATAGCCGTGATTGCGGGTGATGTAGGCCGTCGTCAGGATCGGATCGGTGATCCGAAGCGGCGAATGCATCACCGCGCGTATCGTTTTACCGTTGGCGAGCGACGTGTTCGGAATCAGCAGGGTCAGCAGCACGCAGACCAGCGCAAGACGCAGGTGCATCACAGGATTCGAGACTCGATTTTCATTCATCACGGCTTGCGTTCCAGCTCCGCCGGAAGAGCGGAAGAACGGTCCATTCGTCGTAAACTTGTACAGAACAATAATTTCTTAAAGGCGTTCTGCCATGATGAGGTCGGAACAGATCGACGGGCCGATTACCAAGTTCACGCGTTTTGACGAGTGAATCCGTAGAGACAGGGTCTTGGCCGCTCAGAAGAGTTACGTCGGAATGAACACCTTTCTGAAAAATACGCGGAAATAGTGAACAAAGTTTTGAGCGTAACGGGTCACATTCGACGGCTTGGCCAGTACTGACCGCAGGACCTGATGAAATCGGCAGCAAGATCCGCCGCAACGGAGCGAAATTGTACAGTCCCAACGGAAATCTACATTCCGCTGGTCGATTCACTGTACAAGGAAGGCCGCACCCTTTTTTCGGGCAGCATATTCGTCGTCGGATCGATTCTGGTCACCTATCTGAAGACCGGCGAGCCGCTGCTGCTGATCTGCGCCTTTGTCTTTGTGCTGGTGGCTTGCGCGCGCGGATTGTCGATGCGCGCTTATGCCGGCGTGCGGGCGACCATCAAAACCGACGAGGATGCCCGGCGATGGGAATATCGCTACGTCCTCGGTGCCGCGGCGTCGGTCCTGCTGCTCGGGATCTGGTGCTACATAACGGTCGCATTGACCAACGATCCGTTCGCGCACCTGGTCAGCTTCTCGATGACCATCGCCTATGTGGTCGGAATTTTCGGCCGCAATTTCGGCAATGCGCGCTTTGTCATCGTGCAGATCCTGTGTGCGTGGATTCCGATGACGGCTGCGTTGATCCTGCACGGGGATATGTATCACTGGATCTTCGCAGCGTTGCTGATCCCGTTCTTTCTGGCGGTGAAATTCATTGCCGAGCGCCTGCGCCGGACGCTGCTCGACGCGGTCATCGCGACGCGTGACGTCACCCTGCTGGCGACCCGGTTCGACGCCGCGCTCAACAATATGCCGAACGGCCTCTGCATGTTCGACAGGGACGGCCGTATTGCCGTCTCCAACGGAAAGCTGAACCAGTTGCTGGGGCTTCCGCGCGGACGCGAACTCAGGGGAATGACGCAGAAGCAACTGGTGGAAAGCCTGGCGCAGGACAATCTCCTGTCGGAGAAGAATGCCGAGCGGCTGCTCCGCGACCTGCATGCGCGTCTGTCCGGTTCCGGCGGCGAAGGCTTCAATGTGGATTTCCATAACGGCCGGACGCTGGAGTTCACATTCCAGCGCATGGAAAATGGCGGCCTCGTGTTGCTGGTGGAGGACATCACCGAGCGCAAGATTGCGGAGGCCAAGATCAGCCATATGGCCCGCTTCGATGCACTGACCGGGTTGCCGAACCGGACGGTGCTGCGCGACCGGATGGACAAGGTCCAGGCGGAATGGGGACCGCGCCAGTTTTCCGCCCTGCATTTCATCGATCTCGATCAGTTCAAGCAGGTGAATGACACGCTCGGCCATTCCCGCGGCGATATGCTGTTGCAGGCCGTGGCAGACCGCCTGCGATCAATCACCAGGAAGGCCGACATCGTATCGCGTTTCGGCGGCGACGAATTCGTTGTGCTGCAATCCCCGATCGAAGCCTCGGACGAAGCGGCCGATCTTGCCAAGCGCATCCTGACCGAGCTCGGACGCATCTACGAGATCGACGGCCATGAGGTCG
>JAEWCJ010000283.1 GCA_023390695.1 Pseudomonadota bacterium
CACATTCGCTTCGATCGAGACGCCTGCAAATGACCGCGACGATCAAACGCCGCAAGCACAGCAAGCAGGCGCTGCCCCGGGCGGCGCCGTGACCGGCGATTGTGAAGAATCCTCCAACACGCGCGCGCCGGCCGCAGAAATATTGCAGCGCGACAGATCGAATGCTGCACCGCAAGAAATCATTGATGCGGACGCGTCCGAGGCCCTTCCGCGACGCCGCCATGGCGGCGCACTGCCGACGTAACACGGTGCGGCCAATTTGCATCCATAGCTTAGAGCTATTGACCAATTACAAACTTGGCTTATTCTTTTGAAAGCTTCTTATGTAGGCGCCGTGTAGGTTTTTTCGGCAAGGATATCTCTCCATGCGCGATTTCGGGCTTGAGGAAGCGATCCGCGCCGCGGGGGGCATCAGCGAGCTGGCGCGCCGCATCGGTATCTCCCAACCATCGGTATCGAACTGGGACAGGGTCCCGGCCGAGCGAGTCATCGCGGTCGAATCGATAACGAACATTCCGCGCGCGGTCTTGCGTCCCGATCTCTATGGAGAAGCGCCGGCCGTCACGGTCGATGAACTGGATTCGGCGCGCGCACAGCAATACGCATTGCTCGCCGCATTGCTGTCGCGCGCACCCGACGCCGCATTGCTGAGAACGCTGTCGCAGGTGCGTGGCGATGCAAGTCCCCTGGGGATCGCTCATATCGAACTCGCCGAGGCTGCGGCAAAGGCCAATGCCGAGCGCGTCGAGCGCGAATTCTTCAATCTCTTCATCGGAATCGGGCGCGGCGAATTGCTGCCTTACGGCTCCTATTACCTCACCGGCTTCCTGCATGAACGGCCTCTGGCTCGCCTGCGCGAAGATCTTGGAAAGATCGGTATCGAACGCAGCGAAGGCAACGCCGAGCCGGAAGATCATGCCGCTATGCTGTGCGAGATCATGTCCGGCCTCATCGGCGGCCGCTTCCCGGCAGCGTCCGGCACCGATCAACAGATTTTCGAGAAACATCTTGCGCCCTGGATCGGCCGGTTTTTCTCCGACCTCGAGCTTGCGCAGGAAGCCGATTTCTACCGGCGCGTCGGCGCACTCGGCCGAGTCTTCATCGATATCGAAATGGAATCCTTCGCGCTGCCGGCGTGAGCACGAAGCATAGGGACAGCCAAGGAGACGGCGATGAAACGAGAAAGCAAGACGGCAGTGGATCGCCGCGATTTTCTGCGCGCACTCAGTGCCGGCGCAGGCGTAGCCGCAACGGCGGCAGCGCCTCTCGCCACGACCGCGCAAGCGGACAGCGAAAGCAACGAAGAGAAGCGCAAGGCCCGTTACCAGGCCAATTCTGCAAACGTCCAGACGTTCTACCGGGTCAACCGGTATCCGAGCTGAAGGAGGCTGAGCCATGCTGATCAAAAGAACAGAGCGCGAGAGACGCCGCCGCAATCTTGCAGCCTCGCTCGACAATCAGCCGGCTGGCGGCCTCGATCGCCGTAGCTTCCTGCGTCGTTCCGGTCTCGCAGCCGGCGGACTGGCCGCGCTCGGCACATTGCCGCTGTCCGGCATGCGCAAGGCGGAAGCGGCCGGCACCGCGCCCACCGGGGCCGGCATCACCATCCGCAAGAATATCTGCACGCATTGTTCCGTCGGTTGCACCGTGGTGGCGGAAGTGCAGAACGGCGTATGGGTCGGACAGGAGCCAGGCTGGGATTCGCCGATCAATCGCGGATCGCACTGTGCCAAGGGCGCGTCTGTGCGTGAACTCGTGCATGGCGACCGCCGCCTGAAATATCCGATGAAGCTGGTCAACGGCCAGTGGACGCGGGTTTCCTGGGACGTCGCGATCAACGAAATCGGCGACAAGCTGACGGAAATTCGCGCCGCATCCGGGCCGGACTCGGTGTACTGGCTGGGCTCGGCGAAATTCTCTAACGAAGGCGCGTATCTCAATCGCAAGATGGCGGCGTTCTGGGGAACGAACAACTCCGACCATCAGGCGCGTATCTGTCACTCGACGACCGTCGCGGGCGTGGCCAATACCTGGGGCTACGGTGCGATGACCAACAGCTACAACGACATTCGCAATTCGAAGACGCTGGTCTTTCTCGGCGGCAACCCCGCGGAAGCGCATCCGGTCTCGCTGCAACATCTGCTCGAGGGCAAGGAGATCAATCACGCGAACTTCATCGTCATCGATCCACGGATGACACGCACCGCGGCGCACGCGACCGAGTATGTGCGGCAGCGCCCCGGCACCAACATCGCGACGATCTGGGGCATCCTCTGGCACGTCTTCGAGAACGGCTGGGAAGACAAGGAGTTCATCAGCCAGCGCGTTTACGGGATGGACGACATCCGCAAGGAAGTCGCCAAATACAATCCGGAAGAGGTTGAGCGCATCACCGGCATTCCCGGTGCGCAACTGAGAAGCGTTGCAGAGAAGATGGCGAAGCAACGCCCGGCGACGCTGATCTGGGCGATGGGTCAGACCCAGCACACGACCGGCACCGCCACCGTGCGCGCCAGCTGCATCCTGCTGCTGGCGACGGGCAATGTCGGCGGCTTCGGCAATGGTGCCAACATCTTCCGCGGGCACTGCAACGTGCAGGGTGCCACCGACCTCGGCCTCGATATCGTAACCCTGCCGCTCTATTACGGTCTTGCCGAAGGCGCCTGGCGGCACTGGGCGCGCGTCTGGGAGGTCGACTATTCCTGGTTCGAAGGCCGTTTCGACACCATTACCGGCGCCGACGGCAAGCCGGTGAAGATGATCAACACACCGGGCATTCCTTCAACCCGCTGGTTCGACGCAACCCTGCTCCCCAAAGAGCAGGTCTCACAGAAAGACAACGTCAGGGCGATGATGGTTTTCGGACATGGCGGCAACACCGTCACCCGGATGCCGGAAGCCGCCAAAGGCCTTGAGAAGCTCGATCTGCTGGTTGTTGCCGATCCGCATCCGACCACGTGGGCTGCGCTCTCCGAACGCAAGAACGGCACCTATCTCTTGCCGATCTGTACCCAGTTTGAATGCGCCGGCTCGCGCACGGCCTCGAACCGGTCGCTTCAATGGGGCGAGCAGATCGTCAAGCCGATCTTCGAATCGAAGAACGACTACGAGGTTATGTATCTTCTCGCCAAGAAGCTCGGCTTTGCCGACCTGATGTTCAAGAACATCAAGGTCGAGAACAACGTGCCGGTGGCCGAGGATATCCTTCGCGAGATCAACCGCGGCGGATGGTCGACGGGCTATTGCGGTCAGTCGCCGGAGCGTCTGAAAACGCATATGGCCAACCAGAAGGATTTCGACCTCGTCACCTTGCGGGCGAAGGACGGGCCGGCCAAGGGTGATTACTACGGCCTGCCATGGCCGTGCTGGGGCACGCCGGAATTCCGGCACCCAGGCACCCACACGCTCTACAACACCAATCTGCCGGTCAAGGATGGTGGCGGAACCTTCCGGGCGCGCTTTGGCGTCGAGCGCGTGGTCAAGACCAAGGTCATGGAGAACGGACACGAGGTCGAGAGGGAGCAGAGATTCAATCTGCTCGCCGAAGGCTCCTACTCCAAGGATTCCGAGATCAGGGACGGCTATCCGGAATTCACGCTCGGCGTGCTGAAGAAGCTCGGCTGGGACAAGGATCTCACCGAAGCCGAAATGGCGGTGATCCAGAAGGTCAATCCCGCCAATCCGGATGCCGTGGCCTGGTCGATCGATCTCTCCGGCGGCATTCAGCGCGTCGCGATCAATCACGGCTGCATCCCGTATGGCAACGGCAAGGCGCGGGCGAACGCCTTCGGTCTGCCGGATCCCATTCCGGTTCACCGCGAGCCGATCTATTCGCCGCGGCCGGATCTGGTGGCGAAATATCCGACCCTGCCGAACGCGCGGCAATTCCGCATGCCGAATCTCGGCTTCGACGTGCAGAAGGCGGCAGTGGACAAGGGAATTGCCAAGCAGTTCCCGATCGTACTCACCTCCGGACGGCTCGTCGAATATGAAGGCGGCGGCGAGGAAACCCGCTCCAACAAGTGGCTCGCCGAGCTGCAGCAGGACATGTTCATCGAGATCAATCCGTCGGATGCCGCCGAGCGCGGCATCCGGGATGGCGGCTGGGTCTTGGTAACGGGTCCGGAGAATTCGTCGCGCGCCCGCATGAAGGCGCTCGTCACTGAGCGTGTCGGCAAGGGCGTGGCCTGGTGTCCGTTCCATTTTGCCGGCTGGTTCCAGGGCGTCGATCAGCGCGGCAATTATCCGGCGGGAGCGGACCCGATCGTGCTGGGCGAAAGCGTAAACACGGTGACTACCTATGGCTACGATCCGGTCACCGGCATGCAAGAACCCAAGGCGACGCTCTGTCAGATCCGAGCGGCATAAGGAGACGCAACAATGGCTCGTATGAAATTTCTTTGCGACGCCGACCGTTGCATCGAGTGCAACGCTTGCGTCACCGCCTGCAAGAACGAAAACGAAGTGCCGTGGGGCATCAATCGCCGGCGTGTCGTCACCATCAATGATGGCAAGCCGGGCGAGCGCTCGGTGTCCATGGCCTGCATGCACTGCACCGACGCGCCCTGCGCAGCGGTCTGTCCGGTGAATTGCTTTTACACGACCGCCGATGCCGTGGTCCTGCACTCGAAGGATCTCTGCATCGGCTGCGGATATTGCTTCTACGCGTGCCCATTCGGCGCCCCGCAATATCCGCGCGTCGGCAACTTCGGTTCGCGCGGCAAAATGGACAAATGCACCTTCTGCGCCGGCGGACCGGCAACCGACAACGCCCAGGCGGAATACGAGAAATACGGCTCGAACCGCTTGGCGGAAGGCAAGCTGCCTCTCTGTGCCGAGATGTGCTCGACCAAATCGCTACTGGCCGGTGACGGCGACATCATCGCCCAGATTTACAAGGAGCGCGTCGTCAAGCGCGGCTATGGCTCCGGCGCCTGGGGCTGGAAGGTCGCCTACAAGGAAACCATCGCGTCGTAGCGCGAAGAGTGGCGGCGCATCTTCGCCGCCCGATCGCTTCGTCAACAGGGCGAATCAGGAGGATACGGGATGGCCAGGCTTCTGAGGACCATTCGCATGGCGGCCGGCGCAATCGCCGTGCTGTGCGTTCTGACGCTTGCAGTCCCGGTGCAGGCGCAGCAGCGCAATTCGGATGGCGCGCCCAATCCAACGGCAAGCGCGGTACAGGAGCAGCAGCTCCTGCAGGAGTTGAACCGCATTCAGGGGCGCGTCACCATTCCGGACCGGAAAGAAGGCGTGCTGATTCAGCCTGCCGGTCAGGACTGGCGGCACTTCCATCAGGTCACGCTCTACTGGATCGGAGCAATTGCAATCGTCGGCATGCTCGCGCTGCTGGTGGGCTTCTATCTCTACCGCGGCATGGTGAAGATCGAGCATGGACGCTCGGGGCGCACCGTCACCCGCTTCAACGCCTTTGAGCGCTTCGTGCACTGGATGACGGCAGCCTGTTTCATTGTGCTTGCCATCTCAGGACTGAACATCACGTTCGGAAAATCGCTGCTCTTGCCGATAATGGGTCCGGACGCCTTCGCCGGCTGGTCGCAATGGGGCAAGTACGCACACAATTATCTAAGCTTCCCCTTTACCATCGGCGTGGTGACGATCTTCCTTATGTGGATCGGCGGCAATATTCCCAATCGTGTTGACATCGAGTGGCTTAAGCGCGGCGGTGGCATTATCGGCAACGATCATCCGCCTGCCTATCGCTTCAATGCCGGGCAGAAAATGATCTACTGGATCGTTGTGCTGGGCGGGGCGGCCGCCGCTGTGACGGGCTATATCCTCATGTTCCCGTTCTATGGCGGGCTTACCGTGGCGGGCATGCAGCTTGCCCAGGTCGTCCATGGCGTGGTGGGCGTGCTTTTCTTCGCCGTCATGCTGGCGCTCATCTATTTCGGCACCATCGGCATGGAAGGCGCGTTCGAGGCCATGGGCACCGGCGAGGTCGACGTGAACTGGGCCAAAGAGCACCACAGCCTGTGGCTCGAAGAGGAGCTTCCCCGCAGCCGGGTCGGCGGCGCCGCGCCGCGGGCTACTCCGGCCGAATAGATTTACCAGTCCATCCGAAGCGCAAGCGCCCGGCGGTACCCCTCCGGGCGCTTTGCTGTATAAAGGGCGCATGCGCATCATCGGTCTGGCAGGCTGGAGCGGCTCCGGCAAAACCACACTTCTCACCCGGGTCATTCCGCGGCTGACCAAACGCGGGAAACGCATCTCCACCCTCAAGCACGCGCATCATGCGTTCGACATCGATCGCCCCGGCAAGGATTCTTTTGAACACCGTTCGGCCGGCGCCACCGAGGTGCTTGTGGTCTCGGCCAATCGCTGGGCATTGATGCACGAATTGCGCGGGCAGCCGGAACCCGGCCTGCGCGAACTCCTTGGCAGGTTGTCGGATGTCGATCTGGTATTGATCGAAGGGTTCAAGCGTCAGAAATTTCCGAAACTCGAAATCCATCGCATCGAGAACGGCAAGCCACTCCTGCATCCGGAAGACGACTGGATTGTGGCGGTCGCCAGCGATAGTCCGCTGCCGCAGGCGACGGTGCCGGTCGTCGATCTCAACGACATCGACAAGATCGCCGATCTGCTGCTGGTGGAGGCCATGCCACTCGATGAGCTCGATGCGCGGCTGGAAACAGTCTGATGGCACAACTGACCGACGATTGTTTTGCCTTCGGCGGAGAGTTGCTTCCAATCGATGAACTGGAGCGTCTCATCCGGGAACGCATAACGCCTGTCACGCAAACCGAGGCTGTCGCGGTCAATCGGGCGCGCGGGCGCGTGCTGGCACAGGATGTGATTGCACCGGTCTCGTTGCCGCCATACGACAACTCGGCGGTCGATGGCTTTGCCGTCAGGCATGCGGACCTCAATGCCGCTGGGGATACGCGGCTTAAGGTCGTCGAACGCCTGACCGCCGGCCTGTCCGCCGCCCGTCCGCTCGCGCCGGGCGAAGCAGTACGAATTTTCACCGGTGCGCCGATGCCGGAAAACGCCGACACGGTCTTCATGCAGGAAGACTGTCGTGTCGATGGAGACCAGGTCGTGCTGCCGGCGGGGCTCGCGCTCGGCGCCAACCGCCGCTTGAGCGGCGAGGACGTGCAAGCCGGGTCGATTATCCTGCCAGCCGGCCGCGTGCTCTCCGCACAGCATGTGGCGCTGGCGGCGGCGGTAGGTCTGACACGGTTGGACGTGCGACGCCGGCTCCGCGTTGCGCTGTTCTCGACCGGTGACGAAATTATCGAGCCTGGTTCATCCCTGCCAAAGGCCGCTACCTACGATGCCAACCGCGTTCTGCTGGCGGCCCTGCTGGAACAGATGGGGGTGGAGGTCAGCGATGGCGGCATTCTGCGTGACAACCCCGAACAGGTCGCGCTGGCGCTGCAAGACGCCGCCCGCGATCACGATCTTGTTCTGACATCCGGCGGCGTTTCCACCGGGGAAGCCGATCATGTGCGCGAGACAATGGAGAAGATCGGCACGCTGGTGTTCTGGCGCATCGGCATCAAGCCGGGGCGGCCTGTCGCCATGGGCGTCCTCGACGGTACTGCACTTGTCGGCCTTCCCGGCAACCCGGTCGCCGCCTTCATAACCTTCGTGCGTGTGGTGCGGCCGCTATTGCTGCAACTCGCAGGTGCGCAGAACGAACCGCTGGTGCCGCTGCCGGTGCGCGCAGCATTTGCTTATCGCAAGAAAAAAGGCCGCCGCGAATATGTGCGGGTAAAGCTTGCGCGGGCTGCCGACGGCACCCTCGAAGCTCACAAATTTCCGCAGGATGGCGCCGGCGTGATCACGTCGCTCACCGAGACCGACGGGCTCATCGAACTGCCGGAAGACCTGATCACGGTCGAGCCCGGCGCAACCGTCGGTTTCCTGCCTTACGCTGTCCTGTCAGGCTGAGATACCGCTCAGATCCGCGCGCCCGTGGTCGTATAGGCGACCGAAACCGGCTGCTGGAAGTGCTCCAGAACAAGCCATGCGCCCACGGCCATGACGACCGCCGCAGCACAGGCGATCAGGAAAGTTTTCATGCCACCCTCCCCTTAAATCAAATTTCGTCAATAAAATGAAGGAATTGGCGAAAATATCAAGCGGCTAAGCGTCGCAATATTGCCGCGCAAGAGCAGCAGCCCGCTCACGATCATCCGGCGTATTCACATTGAAGAAGGGATCAAGAGGACGATCCGACCATTCGGCAATAGCGATGCCATGCCGTGCGGTCCAGACTTCGATCTTGCGGAGATCTTCGTCCACCAATGCCCGGCGCAAGTCGGCGCGCAGCTCGACATCCCAAAGCCCGACCACCGGGTGCCGCCAGTCACCGGAACGAGCACAGGCCAAAGGCTTGCCCTCCTGCATCCGCGCCTCATGCAGGCGCGCAACCAGGTCTTTAGGCAAAAAAGGACAATCCCCCGGCACGCTCACCATCCACCGGATGCCAGGCGCGTTCTGCGTCATCCATTCGAGGCCAGCGAGAATACCAGCCAGCGGACCGGCAAAATCCGGAACGGTGTCGGCGACCACCGGCAGATTGAAGCGGGCAAATCGCTGCGGATCGCCATTGGCATTCAGCGCCATGCCGGCGCATTGTGGCCGCAGCCGTGCCAGCACCCGATCGAGAATGGTGACGCCGGCAATGTCGATCAGCGCCTTGTCGCCGCCGCCCATGCGACGCGCCAAGCCTCCTGCAAGCACAAGCCCGAATGTCGGCGCGTCAATCGTCATGGACCGCCGCTTTGCGCCGATGCTTTGCGCTCTCGTCTTCGACATACGCAAGATCTTGATCGAACACGATGCGGTCGAGGCCGGACAACGCCACAAAACGCTTTCCACGCGCGCGTCCGATCAGAGTCAGGTTTGCCTTACGTGCCAGTTCGACACCCCAGGCGGTGAATCCGGAGCGCGAGACCAGAACCGGAATCCCCATACGCACGGTCTTGATCACCATCTCCGACGTCAACCGGCCGGTCGTGTAAAAAATCTTGTCGCCGGCAGACACCTTGTTGCGGAACATCCAGCCCGCGATCTTGTCCACCGCGTTGTGACGGCCGACATCTTCCATATAGACGAGCGGGCGCTCCTTCTCGGCCAAGACGCAGCCGTGAATCGCACCCGCTTCAAGATAGAGCGAGGGCGTGGTGTTGATCTTTTGCGTCAGCGCATAAAGCCATGAGGTCCTGAATTCGGCGGCCGGCAGCGAGACCCCCTCCAGCGCCTCCATCAGATCTCCAAACACCGTGCCCTGCGCACAGCCCGACGTCTGCACTTTCTTCTTCAGCTTCCGCTCATAATTGGTGGCACGCTCCGTTCGCACCACCACCACCGCGAGATCGTCATCGTAGTCGACTTCGGTGACGACGTCGTCCGGCTTGAGCATGTTCTGATTGAGCAGATAGCCGATGGCCAGATAATCGGGATGATCGCCGATCGTCATCGCAGTGACGATCTCCTGAGAGTTCAGATAGATCGTCAGCGCACGTTCGACAGTCACCACGGTCTCAATGGCGGCACCGGTCTGGTCCACGCCGGACACACGTTCGGTCAGCCGCGGATCGTGCGGATCGGGCCGGATCAGATAATCGTCAAAACCATTGCTCATCCGAACGGATTGAGTCCCGCAGGCAGCGCTAAACCGCCGGTCAGCGACTTCATTTTCTCCTGCATGACCGCCTCCGACTTGCGGCGGGCGTCGGCGTGCGCGGTGACGAGAAGATCCTCGAGAATTTCCCGCTCTTCCGGCTTCATCAGCGAGTCGTCGATGCGCACGCCCTTCAGCTCGCCCTTGGCGGTCATCTTCACGCTGACCACGCCGCCGCCGGAAATGCCTTCAACTTCAATAGTTTCCAGCTCCTCCTGCAGCGCCTTCATCTTCGACTGAAGCTGGGCGGCTTGCTTCATCATGCCCATGAAATCGGCCATCACTCACCTGTCATCCTCGTAGAAATCGTCTTCCTCGGGCGGAGGATCCATCGTCGCCGCCGGAGGATCGGGTTCTCGGCTCTTTACCGAGACGATCTCCGCACCCGGAAACTTGTCCAGCACCGCCTGCACCAGCGGATTGGCGCGCACGCCGCGCTTGAGCTCCGCCTCGCGCGCCTCCGCCTGCTCCCGCAATGACGGGGCGCCCTGCTCGCGCGACAGAACGATGACCCATTGCCGCCCGGTCCAGGCCGAGAGCTTGCGCGAGAGATCGTTGACCAGCGTCTTCGGCGCCCGCGGCTCCAGCGCGATTTCGAGCCGGCCGTCCTCGCAGCGGACCAGCCGCACGTCGCGCTCAAGCGCGGTCTTGACCTGCAGGTCGCGGTTCTCCGCGGCCAGCGTCACCAACTCATCGAAACGATTGACGACAAGCGCACTCGGCTGCGGGTTCGGTTGCACATTCGGCTGCGCGGCTTGCAGCGGCGCCTCCGCCGCGCGCATGACCGGACTGAGCGCAGCCGCCGCCGATGCGCGGGGCGCGCCGCGCGGCGCATCGACCTTCGGAGCACCCAAGGCGACGCCACCCTGATGATAGGCACCGCCGCCGCCATTGCCTTGCGGGCGCGGCGCGGCAGGGGCGCTGTCCTCGTTGAGCGAGCGGATCACGTCGTCCGGCGTCGGCAGATCGGCGACGTAGGCGATCCGCACCAGTACCATTTCGGCCGCGGCGATCGGGCGCGCCGCATGCTGCACCTCGGAAAGCCCCTTCAGCAGCATCTGCCAGGTGCGCGCCAGAACGCGCATCGACAGCGACGCGGCAAAGCTGCGTCCGCGCGTCCGCTCGGCCTCGCTCAGCGACAGGTCGTCGGCCACCGACGGCACCAGCTTCACCCGCGTCACGAAATGCGTGAAGTCGGCGAGATCGGCCAGCACCACGGCGGGGTCGGCGCCGGAATCGTATTGCTCGCGCAGTTCCTTGAGCACGGCCGTCATATCGCCGCGCAACAGCATTTCGAACAGGTCGACGACGCGCGTGCGGTCGGCAAGTCCGAGCATTTTGCGCACGTCTTCTCCGCGCACCTCGCCGGCGGCATGTGCAATCGCCTGATCGAGCAGCGACAGGGAATCGCGCACCGATCCTTCCGCAGCGCGCGTGATCAACGCGATCGCCTCGGGCTCGACGGCAATGCCTTCCTTCGCGGAAATAGCGGCGAGATGCTGCGCCAGCAGGCCCGACTCGATCCGGCGCAGATCGAACCGCTGACAGCGCGACAGCACCGTGATCGGAACCTTGCGGATCTCGGTGGTCGCGAAGATAAACTTCGCGTGCGGCGGCGGCTCTTCCAGCGTTTTCAGCAGCGCGTTGAACGCCGCCGTGCTGAGCATGTGCGTCTCGTCGATCACATACACTTTGGTGCGCGCCATGCTGGGCCGGAACTGCACGCGCGCGATGATCTCGCGGGCATCCTCGACGCTGGTG
>JAEWCJ010000399.1 GCA_023390695.1 Pseudomonadota bacterium
CTTTCGATCTCCTCCTCCGACAGCGACACGCCCGGCCGGGCGTTGACGGTGTAGAGGAGGGGAACCCGCAGGTTTTCCGCCACGGTGAGCGTGTGGAATGGCCGCGGCAACTGGAAGCTGCGCGCCATGCCGAGATGGGTGCGCTGATGCGCCAGCAGGCCATCCACCGGCCGGCCGCCGAAATGCACGGTGCCGCCTTCATTCTGCAGGGTGCCGCACAGGCAATTGACCATGGTGCTCTTGCCGGAGCCGTTGGGCCCGATCAGGCCCAGCCGCTCACCCTGCGCGACGTCGAAACTGACATTGTCCAAGGCGACAAATCCGCCGAAGCGTTTGCTGAGATTCTGGACCTGAAGAAGCGGCTGGCTCATGTGGTGCCCTCCGCATTGCGTTCACGCTCGCGGATATCGGGATCCTTGGCTGGAAAATATTTGTGCCAGAGGCCAATGATGCCGTTCGGCGCGATAATGACGAAGAAGACCAGCAGCAGGCCGACGATCAGCAGGCTCACCGCCGAGGAGATCGTCACCGAGGCGATCTGTTGCAACGTGCCGAGCAGGACGGCGCCAAGCAGCGGGCCAACCCAGCTCGTGGTGCCGCCGATCATCGGCATGGCGATCGCGTTCACCGCATAGGCGAGGCCGAATGCCGAGGCCGGCTCCAGGTAGCCGATATAATAGGGGAAGGGCGCGCCGGCCATGCCCATGAAGGCGCCGCTCAGCGTGGTCGCGATCAGCTTCAGGCGCAGGGTGGGAACGCCGGTCGCCTCGGCGGCGAGCTCGTCGTCGCGGATGGTGGCGAAGCCGTAGCCAAGCTGCGAGCGCTGGATGCTGCGGGCGACGGTAATCGCGATGATCGCCAGCAGAAGCATGATCAGGAACAGATATTCGATGTAGTTGATGTCGAAATAGGGCGTCGTATTCGGGCGGATGACATAGGCCCCGCGCGAGCCGCCGACATAATCCCAGTTCACGATCAGGGTCTGCAGCACCACGGCAAGGGCGAGCGTCGCAATTGCAAAAAATACGCCGCGCAACCGCAGGGTCAGATAGCCGGTGCCGAAGCCTACCAGGCCGGCGATGGCGCCGCCGACCACGATGAGTGCCGGCATCGACAGCGGGAACACGGCATCGACGACGGCGTGCAGTCCTTCGGGAAAATACTCCTCGCTGAGCCGCGGGAATTTGGTCAATGCCACGGTGGTATAGGCGCCGATGGCAAAGAAGGCGGCGGAGCCGAAATTCACATAGCCGCAATAGCCGCCGAGAATATTCCAGGCGGTGGCGAGGACCACGAATTGCAGCTCCTCATAGCCGGCAAAGTAGGCGTAGTCGTTGCCGATCAGCCGGGCCGCCGCATAGACGATGATACCGACGGCGAGAGCGCTCAGGAAGAATTGCCAGTTCCGCACGGTCAACGCCCCAGCAATCCGGCCGGCCGCACCGCCAGCGTCAGCAACAGGAAACCGAAAGCCACGGCCGGCGCCCAGGAGGGGCCGTAGAAGGTGGCGGTAATGCTTTCAACGATGCCGAGCAGCAGGGCCGCGATCACGGTGCCGGGCAGGCTGCCCATTCCGCCCAGCACGCAGATCGCAAATACGCGGCCGATATATTCGCGCCCGACCGAGGGCTCGACCGGCTGGATGACGATCAGCAGGGCGCCGGCAATCGCCGCCGTGGCGATGGAGATGCCGAAGGCGATGCGTTTGATGCGGATCGGGTCGGCCGCCATCAGCGACAGCGCGAGCTGGTCCTGCGCCACCGCCATGATGGCGCGGCCGGTGAATGTCTTGCTCAGGAAGAGCTGCAATCCGACCAGCAGCAGCGCCGAGACGAGGAAGGGCACCAGCATGCGCAGCGGCAGATCGAACATGCCGAACCGCAGCGTGGTCTCGATATAGCCCGCCTGCACGTAGCGGTAGTCCACGCCGAAGACCAGGATCAGCAGCACCTCGGTGACGAAGAGCAGGCCGAAGAAGAAGGCGAGCCCGCGCAACGCCTCCTGCCCGCGTTTCTCGAAGGAGAGGTAATAGACCTGATAAACCGCCGAGCCGAGCGCGTAAAAGATCGGCAATACGATGATGGCGGTCAGGATCGGATCGACGCCGAGACGCTGGTTGACGATATAGGCGATATACGAACCGAGAATGATGAAGGCGGGATGCGCGATGTTGACGATGTCGAGAATGCCGAACGAAATCGAGATGCCGACCGTCACCGCGGCATAGAAACCGCCCAGCAACAGACCCGCAATCAGCGCATTGATGAGAAGCTCGATAGGGAAGTCCATGCGGCTACTCGGACCTGTTCACGCGCGTACTGAGCGCGCATGAAAAGAGCGTGGCGTCGATCGAAGCTGGCCGCAACAAACCCTCATTGTTTCCCCCTGATGGCGCTTATTACGCCTTCTTATAGGTGCCGGGTTGCTCGCCTCTGCTGAGACAAGCGCCTCCGAACGGAAGATAGTTTGCAGGAACCTGTTGCGCTTGGCTAGTCCATTTCATCGTTTGCTGTGATTTGATTTGATGCAGCCGCGCCAAGTTCGTGTGGGCAACGCGCCGCTGCCCACGATCGGCCCTCAAAAACAAACCGCCGGGTGCTGGCCCGGCGGTTTCGTGTCGGCCTCTCGAAGACGAATTTTTCAGGCGGCCTGACGGACATGCGCCGGCAGCGGCAGCGGCTTGTTGGCGCTGTTCAGGAATTCCACCGTCATGAACACCATTTCGGTATCGCCGATATTCTGCAGATCGTGCACCTTGAACTCGCCGGGACCATAGGTTTCGTGGCGGGTCTCGCCGGGCTGATAGGTGTATTCGACCGTCGTGCCGTCATGCACATGCTGGCGGCCGCGTCCGCCCGAAACCGATGTCCAGAAATAATTCAGCACATGGCGGTGAAAGCCGAAGCGCTCGCCCGGCTGCAGCCGGATCATCCACACGCGCGCCTGTTCGTTCTCCGACAACAGGTGCGACCCGACGCACGGGTTCGGATTCTTGCTTTCGCGCTCGAATTCCGCCTTGAGCTCCGCCGACCATTCCGAACGGTCGGTTGTCAGGGCCTGTTTATCCATCATGGTAAGTGCCATGGTCTTTTCTCCTGAGCGTCCCGAGGTAATAATAGCAAATCTGGGTCATTCGCCAAATGCCGATACAACCACCAAATGTCCCGTATGGCGGGCGCGCACTGATCATAGGCGGCTCGATGAGCGGGCTGTTCGCGGCCTTGATGTTGCGCCGCGCCGGCTGGGATATCGACGTCTTCGAGCGTGTGGACGGGGAACTGTCCGGGCGCGGTGCCGGCATCGTCGCGCAGCCGGATCTGATCGCGATCCTCAACGACCTTGCCTTGGTGCCAGGCGATCTCGGCGTGCACGTGGACCGGCGCCGTATTCTGGATGCGCAAGGGCGCATCACCAATGAATGCGCCTGCCCGCAGGTCATGACGGCCTGGGAGCGCGTTTACCGGCTGCTCCGCGATGCGTTTCCGCCCGAGCGCTATCATCGCGGAAAGACGCTGCGCGTTTTCGAGGACACCGGCCGCAGCGTGGTTGCGCATTTCACGGATGGCGACCGCATCGAAGCCGATCTGCTGGTGGGCGCCGATGGGCTGCGCTCCACCGTTCGTCAGCAATGCCTGCCGGACGCCGTGCCCCTTTATGCCGGTTATGTCGGCTGGCGTGCCCTGATCGACGAGCGCGACATTCCCGCGAAGACGCATCGCGATATCTTTGGATATATGGCGTTCTGCTTGCCGCCGGGCGAGCAGATGCTGGGTTATCCGGTGGCCGGTCCGGACAACGACCTGCGCCCCGGCCATCGCCGTTACAACATGGTCTGGTACCGTCCGGCGGATGAGACGACCGAGCTTGCGCGCCTCCTTACGGACGAGAATGGCGTGACCCATGCCATTTCAATTCCGCCGAATCTGATTCGCAGACAATGCCTCGAGGAGATGCGGGCTGCCGCGCAGAGGTTGTTGGCGCCGCAATTCGTCGAGATCGTGCGACTGGCGTCACAGCCATTGCTGCAGCCGATTTACGATATGGAATCGCCGCGCATGGCCTTCGGCCGTGTCGCCCTGATCGGCGACGCCGCTTTCGTGGCGCGTCCGCATGTGGGCGCCGGCGTCACCAAGGCGGCGGAGGATGCGCGCGAGCTGGTGCGCGCCCTCGACGGTTCAAGCGATGTGCCGCAGGCTTTGCTGTGTTTCGAAAAAGTGCGCCTGAGTGTGGGACGCCAGGTCGTGCAACGGGCGCGGCATCTCGGCGCCTATCTGCAGGCCGCGCAATTGACCGCCGAGGAGCAAAGCTCCTCGGCACGCCACAGCATTCCCGAGGCGGAGATGATCGAGACGGCGACGCGGGATTTTCTGCACGCCTGAGGTCTTATTTTTTCTTCGTGCGCTTGCGCCTGACGCCGGCCCATTTCTCCAGGACGGCGCAGACCGCGCCGGTGTCTTCCTCGGCATAGCCGGTGGACATCGCCGAGGCATAGACGGGCAATGTGGCGCTGAACAGCGGCGTCGGCACGCCGAGTTTTGCCGCGAAGGCGCCGATCACCGACATGTCCTTCTGCCAGACCGAATTCTTCATGGTGGCGTCGGAATAATCGTCGTCCACCATCATCGGACCGCGCACTTCGAACATCCGCGAGGTGCCGGCTCCGCCGGTCGCGAATTCGAAGACGTGCTTGGGATCGAGGCCGGCTTTCATGCCGAGCACCATGGCTTCCGCCGCCGCCACGTTGTGGATCGCCACCAGCAGATTGGCGATGTATTTCATCTTGCTGCCATTGCCGAAGGTGCCCAGATCGTTAACTTGACGGGAGAAGTCCGCGAAGACTGGCCGCAGCTTGCGGATCGCGGCCGGGTCGCCGCTGGCATAGATGACGAGGTCCTTCACCGCCGCCTGCGCGCCGGTTCCGCTGACCGGGCAGTCGAGCAGCGTGTGCTCGGCTTTGCTCAGGATCTTCGCGGCCTTCTGCTTGTCCTCGATGGCGAATGTGCTGCATTCGGCGATGATGCGCGGCGGCAGCTTCATCGCGGCAATCGCCTCGGCGGTTGCGGCCAACGCGTCGGGGTGGGGCAGGCTGGTGAGAATGACGGGAGCGGCTTCGACAACCTTTTTCACATCGTCAACGGCCTGCACGCCGAGCCGGGCCATTGCCTTGCGTCGCGCCGGGTCGAGGTCATATCCCCAGACCTTCCAGCCGGCTTTCGCCAGATGCCTGGCAAAGGCGCCGCCCATGATGCCAAGCCCCACAACGCCGACGTTGCCCTTCCGCCCTTTAGCCATTCTTGTATCTCCCATTAGTTCTCCCCGGCTTGGCCGGGCCTGCACGTTACTATATGAGTTGCGGTTGGGAACGATACATTTGTGAATGCGTATCAAGGGGGCATTGATGCGGCCGAAGGTTTTTGTGACGCAGCCGATCGCGGAGAGTGCATTGGTGCGGTTGCGCGAATTTGCGGATGTCGAAGTCAACCACGACTCGAGCCGCATCCTCGCCAAGCCGAAACTGGCTCAGGGTGTGGCGCGGAACGACATCCTGCTGTCGCTGCTGCACGATACCGTCGACCGCGACGTGCTGGCCGCCAATCCCAATCTGAAGATGGTCGCCTCGATGACCATCACTCCCGATCGCATCGATGTCGCCGAAGCGACCGCACGGAAA
>JAEWCJ010000417.1 GCA_023390695.1 Pseudomonadota bacterium
GTTCTATCCCGAGCAATTCGCGAAGCTGCAGCATGCGCTCCAGTCCGCGCGGCTGATCGTGCTGACGCATTATCATGCCGATCACGTCGCCGGTGTGCTGCAGGCGCCAAATTTTGCGGAGCTGGCCTGTAAAACGATTGCGACACGCGAGACGATCAGACGAATGATGGAGACGCCGCATCGTCCGCATCTCCAGCTCGCCGAGGATAGAGCGCGGCAATTCATCGCGCTCGATTACGATCTCTATTATCCGCTGGCGCCTGGCCTCGTCCTCATCAAGGCGCCGGGTCACAGCCCAGACATGCAGATGGCCTATATCCGTTTGCAATCAGGACAGGAATTCCTGCATTCCGTCGATGCTGCATGGAATATGAGCAATATTCATGATGTGAAAGGAAAGGCCGCGCCATGGGTGAAGGAAGATGTCGCGGCCATCAAGGGCCAGTTGCGTTGGCTGAACAAGATTAGCGCGACGGAAAAAACTGTTACGATTCTTGTGACGCATGATAACGAATTGTTTGATCGCCTGACGCAGGAAGGCGTCCTGGGCGGTGAGCTCATGTGATTGAAAAAAGGGCGATGCAAAAGCGTCCGGCGCAACAGGCCCGTTCAAGGGCCGGTGACGAGATAGGGAGGAAGTTGAGATGATGTCTTCATTCCGTATGGCCGGCGTATTCTGCGCCGCTGCTTTGGCACTCGCCTTGGCGCCCTCGGGCGCGTCGGCGCAAGGCTATCCGAACAAGACCGTAACGGTCGTCGTGCCGTTCCCTGCGGGCGGCCCGAGCGATGTCGTTGCGCGCATTGTCACCGAGCATATGTCGCGGACGCTCGGCCAGAGTCTGGTGATCGAGAATGTCGGCGGCGCCGGCGGCACGCTCGGCAGCGGCCGCGTGGCCACCGCAGCGCCGGACGGTTACACGCTTCTGGCCGGCAGCATGGGATCGCATGTTGCGGCGCCGGTGCTGACGCCGAACCTGCGCTATGACGCCGCCAAGGACTTCGTTGCCGTCGGCATTACCGCGCATGCGCCTGCGGCCATCGTCGCCAAGAAGGACTTTCCGGCGAACAATCTCAAGGAATTCGTCGCGCATCTGAAGGCGAACGGCGACAAGGTGAGGCAGGCGCATGGCGGCATCGGTTCGTCATCGCACATGGCGTGTCTGATGTTCAATCAGGCCGCCGGCACGAGCCCGTCGCAAGTCGCCTATCGCGGCACCGGCCCCGCCATGAATGACCTGATGGGCGGTCACGTCGATTTCATCTGCGAACAGGTGGTGAGCGTCGCCTCGCAGATCAACGGCGGCAGCGTGAAGGCTTACGTCGTCTCCGCCGACGAGCGGCTGGATGCGATCAAGGACGAGCCGACCGCCAAGGAAGCCGGCGTGAAATACGACATCAGCATCTGGTCGGGCATCTTCGCGCCGAAGGGCACGCCGAAGGAGATCGTCGACAGGCTGGCCTCGGCTCTCGACAAGGCGCTGGACGATGCGGATGTGCAGAAGCGTCTGAAGAGCCTCGGCGGCACGGTGCCGTCCAAGGCCGAGCGCACTCCTGCCGCCTTCGAGAAGATTGTGAGCGCCGAGCGCGACCGCTGGAACCCGATCCTGGCGGCGGCCGCGAAGGACAAATAAGGCGCCGTCCTTAACGTCATGAGAGAGAGCCGGCGTTCATGCCGGCTCTCTCCAAACTGAAAGAGCGAGTGAGATAAAATGCTGACAAAGACTCCCGAAGACGAAAAGCGGCAGCAGATCCGCGCACGCGCGTCGGTGATCCGGCAAGCCGGGGGTCTTCATGCCGCACTCGCTCAGGGCAAGCTGCCGAAGCTGATCGAAGTCACGCTGTCGGAAGCGCTGGTGCTCGGCCTGCTCAAGCAGGGCGTGCGCAAATATCTCGCCATCTTCGGGCACGGCTCGACCGACCTCGGTGACGTGCTGCGCATCTACGAGGAAGAGGGCGTCACCCGCACTTTCAATTGCCGCAACGAGGTGGAGATGGCGCATGCCGGGACCGCCTTGCGCTGGCAATACGGAGAGATCCCCGCCGTCATCACCTCGATCGGGCCGGGCGGATTGCAGGCTTTCGCCGGTTCGCTGGCGGCGGCTTCGAACGGTGTCGGCGTCTATCACATCTACGGTGACGAGACGACCTTCGGCGAAGGCTACAACATGCAGCAGGTGCCCAAGGAAGAGCAGGGCATCTTCGGCCGCATGACCGCGCTGATGGGCGGCTCCTATGTGCTGCACACGCCGGAGGCCTTGCGCGATGCGCTGCGCCGCGGCGCATTGGCGGTCAATCATCCTTATCGCGCGGGACCGTTCTTCCTGCTGCTGCCGCTGAACACGCAGCCGGCGCGGGTGCAGATCAATCTTGCCGCGTTGCCTGAAAAACCGGATCTGCCGAAGCTGGCGCCGGTCGATGACTCGGTCTTCGACGAAGCGGCCAGGCTGATCGCCGCGGCAAAGCGCGTCACCATCAAGGCCGGCGGCGGTACCCGCGGTCATGACGCGGCGATCCGCCGTCTGGCGGAAGCGGCCGGTGCCGCCGTCGCGCTGTCGCCGGGTTCCACGGGCGTCCTGCCGGACGCGCATCCGCAGAACATGCATGTGGGCGGATCGAAGGGCTCGATCAGCGGCAATTATGCGATGAACAATGCCGATCTGGTCATCGTGACCGGCTCGCGCGGCGTGTGCCAGGCCGATTGCTCCGGCATCGGCTACAAGTCGGCCAAGCATGTCATCAACATCAACGGCGATCTTGCCGACGTCACCCACTACAACAACACGACCGCCCTGCCCGGCGACATCGGCGCCGTCGCCGAACGCCTCGCGGCAAAGCTGGACGCGCTGTCTGCGAAGGCGAACAAGACGGAGTGGTTGAAGGCCTGCGCCGGCAAGAAGGCGGAATGGGCGGCGTTCAAGCAGGCGCGTTACGACGCCAAGCCGTTCCAGGACCCGGTCTGGCAGAAGCCGGTGCTCGGTCAGCCGGCGGCGATCAAGGTGGTGTCGGATTTTGCCAAGGAGATCGGCGCGGCGAAATTCTTCGATGCCGGCGACGTGCAGGCGAACGGGTTCCAGGTGGTGGAGGATGACCGCACCGGCGACACCTTCACCGAGACCGGTGCGTCCTATATGGGCTTTGCCTCGAGCGCATTGCTTGCCTCCGGGATTGCCGACACGCCGCGTTACGGCATCGTCTTCACCGGCGACGGCTCCTTCATGATGAACCCGCAGATCCTGATCGACGGCGTCGAACATGGCGTGCGCGGCACCGTCGTGATTTTCGACAACCGCCGCATGGCCGCGATCACCGGTCTGCAGATGGCGCAATATGGCCGGGAATTCCGCACCAACGACCGCGTGCCGGTGGATTATGTGAAACTGGCCGGCGCCGTCACCGGCGTGAAGGCGCTGCATGGTGGCTTCAGCGCAGAGGAACTACGTGCGGCGCTGCGCGAGGCGCACAAGCATGACGGCCTCTCCGTCATCCATGTGCCGGTCTATTCCGGTTCCGACGAACTCGGCGGCCTCGGCGCCTGGGGCCAGTGGAACGTCGGCAACTGGTGCGACGACGTCCAGCGCGAGTGGATCGAGCAGGATATCTGATTTTATGGTCATTGCCGGGCTTGACCCGGCAATCCATCTTTTTGCGAAAGATAGATCACCGGGTCTCAGCGCTGCGCGCTGGCCCGGTGATGACGCAGAATTAAACGTGCTTGTACGCGCGGTCGTGATAGACCAGCGCCTTCGCCGTCGGTCCGAGCCGCACCGCCACGACCGAGCCGAAATAGACGTAGTGCGAGCCGACCTCCTTGGCCTCCAGCACGCGGCAATCGAACACCGCGATCGCGGATTTCAACGCCGGCGAGCCGGTCTTCATCGTGTCCCATTCGCCGATATTGAAACGCTCGGCCATGAACACGCCGGTGCGGCCGGCAAACACGTCGGCGATCGGCTCTTCCGTCGCTGCTAGCGTGTTGACGCAGAAGCTGCCGTTTTCGAGCATGAGCGGCGTGATCTGGCTTTTCCGGTTCAGGCAGACCAGCAGGGTCGACGGCGTGTCGGATACCGAGGCAACGGCGGTCGCCGTGAAGCCGGCCTTGCCGGCTTTGCCGTCGGTGGTGACGATGTGAACCGCCGCCCCGAGACGGCTCATCGCCTCGCGGAAGGTCTGGGAGTCAGCCAGATCCAGCGTGGATGGGATTTCCGTATTGCTCATCACGCCAGTCCCAGAAGCTTTTTGGCGTTGCCGCCGGCGATGGCGGCGATGGTCGCGGCATCGAAGCCTTCGACCGATGCTACATGCCCGACCGGATCGTAATCGGCCATGTCGAATGGATAGTCGGTGCCCATCACCACATGGTCGGCGCCATAGGTTTCGACCAGCGTCGCGAGCTGCTTGTGCGAGAATACGACGGTGTCGAAATAGATCTTCTTGAGATATTCGGTCGGCGGCTTCGGCACCGAATGCGCATCCGAGCGTGCGCCCCAGACGTGATCGATGCGGCCCCAATAGGCGCCGAGATAGCCGCCGCCATGCACGGCGAGAATCTTCAGGTTCGGATGCCGCTCCAGCACGCCGTCGAAGATCAGGTTATGCAGCGCGATCGTCGTCTCCAGCGGATTGCCGATCACGTTGTTGAAATAGAAGCGCTTGAACCGCTCGCCATGCGTGAAGCCGTTCGGATGGATCACCACCAGCGCGCCCAGTTCTTCGGCCTTCTTCCAGAACGGCGCATAGGCCGGCTCGGAGATCTCACGGCCGGCGACATTGGTCAGGATCTGCACGCCCTTGAAGCCGAGCGTCTTGACGACGCGCTCCAGTTCCTTGGCGGCTTCCGCGCCGTCGTTCAGCGGCACCGTGCCGAGCCCGACAAACCGGTCGGGCTTGCGTCCGACGAATTCGGCGACGCCGTCATTGACGATCTGCGCCGCCTTCACTGCGGCGTCGACCGGCAAGGTGTAATAGCACTGTCCCGGCGGCGGCTTGATCACCTGCATGTCGACGCCCATGGCGTCGAGATCCTTCAGGCGTTCGTCGAAAGCGACCATGCGGGTCTTCAGATCGGCATCCTGCTTGGCGTTGACGGCGGCGGTTTCCGGCGATTGATGCAGATGCAGGCCGGGATTGATCAGGTCGGCATATTGCTGGACGAAGGCGCCGGCCTGCGGGATGGCGACATGCGAATGGATGTCGATGGTCGTGCTTTGCGGCCGGATGTCGCGGCCCGGCTTGCCGTGCTTGCGGCCGGCCGTCGGTTCATACTTGTTCCATACGCTTGTCATTGAAGCCCTTCCGCTCTTTCACTGTCAGAAAACGCCGAGAAATTGCACGACCCGCGGATCGCCGCATCTGATATCGCGCGCCGCGCCCCGGAATGCAACTTTGCCGCTGTTGAGAAGGACGATCTCGAAGACAGACTGCAGGTCTACCCAGGGTGTTGCGGCGATCGAGCGCGATGGAGGGATTCTGCAATGGCGACATGCCGAGCGGCGCTTTGTCGGCGGCGTGAGCGCGCCGTCATCCTGGCCTGATGCTGCCACCTTCCAGCAAATAAAATGCTTTGAGTACGAGCATCAGCTTTACTAATGCGGCTTTTGCTTTGCGCGCGGATCGCCTAGCCTAGATACAAGCGTCGCCGCAACGGACGCAGGGAGGGTTGCTTGATGAATATCGGAGTCGCGGGTCTCGGCAAGATGGGCGCCGCCATTGCGTCGCGGCTGATCGAGTGCGGTCATCAACTGACGGTCTGGAACCGGAGCGCCGACAAGACCGAGCCGCTGGTGAAGGAAGGTGCGGTCGCGGTCGCGACGCCGGCGGAACTGGCCGCCCGCGCGGATGTGATCGTCACCATCCTGACCGATACGGCCGCCATCGATGCGGTGTTCGGCGGCCCGTCCGGGCTTCTGAGCGGCGAGGTGAGCGGCAAGCTGTTCATCGAGATGAGCACGGTGCGGCCGGAAACGGAAATTGCTCTGGCGGAGAAAGCGCGCGGGAAGGGCGCGGCCTATGTCGAATGTCCGGTCGGCGGCACCACGGGGCCGGCGCGGCAAGGCAAGCTGATCGGGCTTGCCGGCGCCCGCAAGGAGGATTTCGAGCGCGCGAAGCCGATCCTCGAGCAGCTTTGCCGGCGCGTCGAACTTTGCGGCGATGTGGGCGCCGGCTCCTCCATGAAGCTCACCATCAACCTGCCGCTGATGATCTACTGGCAGGCCCTGGGGGAGGCGCTGGCGATGAGCCGCCATCTCGGTTTCGACCATGCGCGCATGATGGATCTGCTCGCCGATACATCGGGCGGCACCAACGCCATCAAGAATCGCGGTCCGGCGCTGGCCAAGATGCTGTCCGGCGATTTGTCTGGCGCGGTGACGTTCAACCTCGACGATGCGCGCAAGGATCTGCGCACCATGCTGACCGAGGCGGAGACGCGCGGGGTGCAATTGCCGCTGATTGAGCGCACGCTGGCCTGTTTCGATGAGGCGAGCCAGGCCGGCTGGGGCCAGCGTGACGGCTCGAGCCAGGCGGTCTATTGGTCGCAGCGCGGCAAGTAATTTCTTTTAATTTTGGAAGGGGGAAGTCCATGGCCGGTCTGACATTGGCGCAGGCGAGCACCATGATCGATGTTGCCTTGAACAAGGCGCGCGAATCCAGTTTTGCACCGCTCTCCGTGGCGGTGCTCGATGCCGGCGGGCATCTGGTGGCGTTCAAACGCGAGGACAAGTCGGGCATCCTGCGGTTCGACATCGCGTTCGGCAAGGCGTGGGGCGCGCTCGGCATGGGCTTCGGCTCCCGCACGCTGTTCGAGCGCGCGGAGAAGACGCCGATGTTCTTCACCACGCTGGCGGCGGCGAGCGGCGGGCGGGTCGTCACCAATCCGGGCGGCGTGCTGATCCGCAATGACGCCGGCGAGATCGTCGGCGCGGTCGGCATTTCCGGCGACACCTCCGACAATGACGAGATCTGCGCCGTGGCCGGCATTCAGGCGGCGGGACTGAAAGCCGATCCCGGCGGAGCCAAGGCCTGAGGCGGCCGCCTCGAAAGGAATGCGATGCGCCGGTTCCGGCCGCCGGTCGCGCCGCAATCGGTCCGATCGGGAAGCACCGCGCGTTATCGCTTCTCGCCCATGCGCTTGCGCGGCGGTGCCTTCTCGGCGCCGCCAAGCTCGGAGGCCAGCGTCTTCTCGATCTTCTGCAATTCGGTTTCGAAGCAGTCGAGGAAATGCCGGGCGGCGATGCTGAGCGTGCGGCGCGCCGGCGTGATCAGGATGAATTCCGCAAACAGCGGCGGATCAACGACCGGGTTGATGATCAGCTCGCGCTTGTGGATGTCGTTCACGCAGATCAGGCCGGGCAGCATGGCCACCCAGTCGCTGCGGGCGACGAATTCCAGCGTGCCGATCATCGCATCCATCTCGATCAGGCGCTCGACGGCGACGCCATGCGTCTGGAAATAGATTTCGAGATTGCGGCGGCGCACATTGTCCGGGCCGGGCACGGCGATTTTCAGCGGCGCGCAATCCGCGAGCCGTACCGGCGCGAGCGGGGTGAAGTTGCTTTTCGGCCCGGAGATCAGCACTTCGCGGTCGCGGATCATCAGCCGCGATTTCAGCCCGATGCGGCCCTCGAAGGCGGGCACGATGGCGAAGTCGAGTTCGTCCGCCAGCACCTTCTCGGTGAGAACGCCGCTATAGCCTTCGAAGATGTGCAGCCGCACATCCGGATAGGCTGGCACGAAATGCTCCAGCGCCGGTGCCAGCGCCGCGCGGGTGAAGGTCGGCATCAGCCCGATGCGCAGGTCCCCCGTGACCAGGCCCGCCAGACCGCGGATGTCCTCTTCGGCGTTTTCCAGCATGCCGACGGCGTCGACGCAGCGCTGGTAATAGCGCAAACCCGCCGGGGTCGGCCGCACGCCGGTGGCGGAGCGGTCGAACAGGGTCACGCCAAGCGCGCGCTCGACTGCAGAGACATGCTGCGAAATGCCGGATTGTGTCGCATGCTCGCGTTCGGCGGCGCGCGTGAAGGAGCCCTCTTCGCACACCGCGATCACGGCCTGGATCTGTCGCAGGGTCGGACGATGCTGCATCAGGAAACCTTATAGAGAAGCTCAAAGCATATTATTTCGAATGGAGGCTGTCAGCAGCTAAATTGCCTCCAAGTTTTACCGGAGACCGCTATGAAACTTGGCTTTTTCACCATGCCCATCCACCCGGTCGACAAGGATTGGCGGCAATCCTTGCGTGAGGACCGGGAGGCCTTCGTGCTGGCCGACCAGCTCGGCTTCGTCGAGGGCTATGCCGGAGAGCATGCGACCGACAAGGCCGAGAACATCACCTCCTGCGCGATCTTCATCGCCACGCTGGTCGATGCCGTGAAGACCATGAAGCTCGGCACCGGCACCATCAACATGCCGAACAGCCATCCGGCGGCGGTGGCGGCCGAGATCGCGATGCTCGACCATCTGCTCGATGGCCGTTTCCTGTTCGGCATCAGCCCGGGCGGATTGCTGTCGGACGCCGAGGTGTTCGGCAATCTCGACGCCAACCGCAACGAGATGTTTCTGGAGGCGATCAACCAGGTGCTGCAGATCTGGGAGAGCGAGCCGCCCTACAACCTCAAGGGCAAGTACTGGAACATCAGCGTCGAGAAGCAGTTCATTCCCGAACTTGGCCAGGGTTATCTGCCGAAGCCGCTGCAGCGTCCGCATCCGCCGATCGTGGTCACCGCCGTCGCGCCCTTCTCGAAGGGCGTGACCGAAGCGGCGGCGCGCGGCTGGGATCCGATCTCGGCGAACTTCCTGATGCCCGCCTGGGTGAAGAGCCACTGGCCGAAATATGCCGAGGGCTGCGAGCGCGCCGGCCGTCCGGCGGACCCCGCCAACTGGCGCGTCGCGAAAAGCATCTTCGTCGCCGATGACGACAAGACCGCGCGCGCTTACGCGACCGATCCGAACTCGCCCTATTATTTCTATTACCGGCAGCTCTTCACCAAGCTGAAGGCGAACGGGCGCATCGAATTGTTCAAGACGCATCGCGATCAGCCCGACGATGACGTCACGCTCGACAACATCTTCAAGGAGCTGGTGATCTGGGGCTCGCCCGAGAAGGTGGCCGACGAGATCCTCGCCTTCCGCGAGAAGGTCGGCGATTTCGGCACGCTGCTCTATGCCGGCAAGGACTGGCTCGATCCCGCGCTCGGCAAGCGCTCGATGCAGCTTCTCGCGGAAAAGGTGATGCCGAAGGTGAATGCCGCGATCGGCGAGTCGCGCAAGGCGGCGGAGTAGAACCGCGCAATACGCGATTTAACGACGTCATGCCCGCGCACCCCGGTCCGGCCGAAGGCCAGCCGGAATGTATACTTGTCGCGGGCATCCACGTCTTGCTGCCTGAACTCCGGAAGAACGTGGATGGTCGGGGACAAGCCCGGCCATGACAAATGGAGAAAGGGCCGCGGTCACACCGGACTGGGCAGCGGCCTGGCGGCGAAATGCGCGGCGAGATTGTTCAGCATGACCTGGCCGATCTCGGTGCGGGTCTCCACTGTGGCGGTTGCGTGATGCGGCTGCACAATCACGTTGGGCAGCGCCAGCAGGTCTTTCGAGATGTTCGGCGCGTTCTCGAACACATCGAGCGCCGCATAACCGAGCCCGCCGGTCTTCAGCGCCTCGATCATCGCCGGTTCATCGATGCAACTGCCGCGTGCCACGTTGATCAGCGTGCCCTGCGGGCCGAGCGCCTCGATCACTGCCTTTGAGACGATGTGCCGCGTCTCCTCTCCGCCCTTGCAGGCGACCATCAGATAGTCGCTCTGCCGCGCCAGTTCCACCGGATCGGCGATGTACTCGTAAGGTGCGTCGGGCTTCTTGCGCGGTCCTTGATAGATCACTCGCATGCGGAACGCCGCGGCACGGTCGGCGATGGCGCGGCCGATGCCGCCAAGTCCGATAATGCCACAGGTCTTGCGACCGACGCTGCGGCCCAGCCGGATCGGGCCTTTCGCCGCCCATTCGCCGTCGCGCACATAGCGGTCGGCGATGATGATCTGCCGCGCGGAGGCAAGCATCAGCCCGCTCGCGAGATCGGCCGCTTCGGGGCCGCTCACGTCCGGTGTGTTGGTGACCGGGATATTCTTTTCGCGGGCGGCCTTCAGATCTACCGCATCGACGCCGACGCCGAACACCGAGATGATCTCGACATTCGGAAAACGCTCCATCATCTCGCGCGTCATGCCGCGATTGGCTTCCGTCGCCACCGCACGAATCCGTCTCGCAGCCTCGGGCGTGAAGGCATCTGCAGGAATCGGAAAATTGCGGAAGTGATGAACAGTATAATTGTCGTTCAACGTTTTCTCGGTCGCTTCGGGAAACGAGCCGATATAGAGGATTTCGGGTTTCATTGTTCGATGTGTTTCTTCTGAATGTTGCGGCGGAATCAGATTTCGAAAATCTGTTTCGGCGTCTTGTGCAGGCATTCGCTCGCGCCATCCGCCTCCACCAGGTAATTGTCGCAGATCACGGCGAAGAGCGACGCCGTCTCGTAGCCGGGATGCACGGCGAGGTTCATGTTCTCGGCCAGCGCCATGGTCTCGTCCGCGCGCACCAGCGGACGTTCGACCAGGTCATAGCCCTGTCCGTGACAATAGAGCCGCAATTCCTTCGGCAGGCCGCGGGCCTGCATGAACGCGTCATGGGCGATGGCGATGTCGCGGCAGGAGGCGCCGGGCTTCATCAGCTTGAGTGTGTGCGCCTGCGCTTCCTTGACGGTCTCAAAGCCCTCGATGATTTCGTTCGAGGCCTTGCCGAGGACCACGGTGCGCGCAATTTCGGTATACATGCCGCCGGGGCCGCTATTCTCGATCAGGAGTGAGAAATAGTCGCCGTCCTGCAGCGTGCGCCCTTGCAGGTAGCGGTCCACGAAATCCGAACGCTGGCCGAGCGGCGCGGTCGAGCCGAGAAACAGTCCCTGTTCGCTGCCGAGCAGCCGGCCCTCATATTGCGCGAGGGCGGTGATGTCGCTGTCGCGCATGCCGGGCTTCACCTTTTTCAGCACCCGGTCGAAAATCTCATCCTGCATCTCCGCGCATTTGCGGATCAGCACAATTTCCTCGGCGCTCTTCACTGCCTTGATGACATCCACCCATTCGGTTGCGTCGACAAATGCCGTGCCGGCAAGGCCGTTTTCGATCTGCTCGACGAATTGGTGCGGAATGGCACCGGCGCCCAGCCATCCGATGGTCTTGTAGTTGCGGCGCTTGAGATCCTCGAGTGCCAGCTCCGCCTGATAGCCGAAAGTATAGGCGACGGAGGTGAAGGCCGGCGTGCACAGGATTTCGCCGACGCCGCGATGCACGTCGTGCTGGCCGTCCAGTTTCCGGCGCGCGCCGCTTGGGCCCATGTCCACAATGGTCATGTGGTCGTTGGCGTGGAAAATGACCGTGCGCGGATAGCCGTTATAGGCGGGAAAATCGGTGAACCATTTCACATAGCCGCCCAGCCAGTCGTTGCTGTTCTGCATGACCAGCGCATCGATCTTGCGCTCCGTCATGGCCTGCCGCACCGCTTCCCAGCGGCGGTTCAGTTCGGCGGTCGAGATCGGATTGAGAACGCGTTCGTTCATCGCGGGCACTTGTGGCGTTTCCATTATTTTGGGGCGTTATGGCGCCGTACATTTTCATTCTGCCCGGCATGACGCAAGGGTGCATGCGTACCGTATCGCGGTTATCGGCGGCCGGCGGCACGCAGAAGCCGGCTTCGTTTGCGGCGCAGACTGGACCTTTCCTGAATCTGTTCTTTGGGCTGCGGACCACCTGCGGGCGGGTTCGGCCTGAAACTTGCTTCCATTCACGGCAGGCCAGATGCAGCAGGATATCGGTTCCGCCGGAAAATGGATCTTCTCTTAAAAATTGCAGTCGTCGATGAGAGCGCGGTCCGTGCCGCAATCATCGAGGAAGGTCTGCGCGAGGCCGGTTTCACGCAGGTCACGCGGATTGAGGAGATGACCAGTCTCCTCGCGCGCATCTATGCGATCGACCCGGACGTCATCATCATCGATCTCGAAAATCCCAGCCGCGACGTGCTCGAGCAGATGTTCCAGGTCAGCC
>JAEWCJ010000433.1 GCA_023390695.1 Pseudomonadota bacterium
CCACCGACCCGCTCTACATTCTCTACACCTCCGGCACCACCGGCATCCCGAAGGGCGTGGTGCGCGACAATGGCGGCCACATGGTCGCGCTCAACTGGTCGATGAAATATCTCTACGGCATCAAGCCGGGCGAGGTGTGGTGGACCGCCTCCGACATCGGCTGGGTGGTCGGCCACAGCTACATTGTCTATGCGCCGCTGCTGCATGGCGCCACGACGATCCTCTACGAGGGCAAGCCGGTCGGGACGCCTGATGCCGGCGCGTTCTGGCGGGTGATCGCCGAGCACGGGGCCGTGGCGATGTTCACCGCGCCGACCGCCTTCCGCGCCATCAAGAAGGAGGATCCGGACGCCAGGCTGCTGGCGCAATACAACCTGTCGGATTTCCGCACGCTGTTCCTCGCCGGCGAGCGCGCCGATCCGCCGACCATCGAATGGGCGGAGGAGAAGATCAAAGTGCCGGTCATCGATCACTGGTGGCAGACCGAAACCGGCTGGTGCATCGCCGGCAATCCTGTCGGTCTCGGCACGCTGCCAGTGAAGCACGGCTCGGCCACGGTGCCGATGCCGGGCTACGAGATCGACGTGGTCGATGAATCGGGCAGGAAGCTGCCGGTGAACACCATCGGCGCGCTGGTGATCAAGCTGCCGATGCCGCCCGGCTGTTTCCCGACATTGTGGCAGCAGGACGAGCGCTTCAGGGAAAGCTATCTCGCCGAATTCCCCGGCTATTACAAAACCGCCGATGCCGGCTATCGCGACGAGGACGGCTATGTGTTCGTCATGGGCCGCACCGACGACATCATCAACGTTGCCGGACATCGGCTGTCGACCGGCGGCATGGAGGAGGTGCTGGCCTCGCATCCCGATGTCGCCGAATGCGCGGTGATCGGCATGACCGACGCGCTCAAGGGCGAGGTGCCCTGCGGCTTCGTGGTGCTGAAGGCGGGCGTGACGCGCGCGCATGCCGACATCGAAAAGGAGATCGTCGCATTGGTGCGCGAGCGCATCGGGCCGGTGGCGGCGTTCAAGCTCGCGGTCACCGTGCCGCGTCTGCCGAAGACGCGCTCCGGCAAGATCCTGCGCGGCACCATGAAGAAGATCGCCGACAACGAACCATGGACGATGCCGGCGACGATCGACGATCCGGTCATTCTCGATGAGATCGGTGAAGCGCTGAAGGGGAAAGGCGTCGGCGTCTGAGTTTGCGCAGGCAAAACATGAATGCCCGCGACAAGCGCGCGAGCCCGAACGAGCGGCAGCGATTGAGGTCATCCGGTAGCGGGCGCTGGCCCTGCTACAAGGGCGGCTCGATACTGTTCGTCTTCGTTTGCCGGTCTGTTGGTTATCGGTGCGCGATACGGATCACCCCGACTTTTCCATCGCGGTGACATGCTGCGCGATCCAGACCCGCAGCATGCGCTCGTTCATCGCGCCTGCCTGCTGCGCCACCATTTTGCCGTTGCGGAACGCCATCAGCATCGGGATGGAGCGGATATTGTAGCGGGCGGCGAGCGCGGGCTCCGCCTCGGTGTCCACCTTGAGAAAGCGGATTTCCGGTTCGGTCTCGGCCGCCAGCGCCTTGAACACCGGCTCCATCATCTTGCAGGGGCCGCACCAGTCCGCCCAGAAATCCACCAGCACGGGAATGTCGTTGCGGGCGATGTGCATGTCGAAGCGCGCGATGTCCATCGCCGTCGGCTCGCCGGTGAACAGGGCCTTGTGGCATTTGCCGCATTTCGCCCGCTGCGCCGGCTTGCCGGCGGAGATGCGGTTCACGGTGTCGCAATGCGGACAGACGATATGGCGGTCGCTCATGCCGAGCCTCCAGGCCGCATGATGACCGAAGCGTCGCGCAAAACATTGCGGCGAGTCAAGCAAGGCAGAATTTGCAAGGCAGAATTTGTGGTCTCCCCCTCGCGCGGGAGAGGGAACCGGACTACCGCTGCACGATCACCGTGGCACCGAGCTTGGTGCGGTTATAGAGATCGATGATGTCGTCATTGCTCAGACGAATGCAGCCGCTCGAGGCTTCCTCGCCGATGCGCCAGGGCTCGTTGGTGCCGTGGATGCGATACAGCGTCTGTCCGAGATAGAGCGCGCGGGCGCCGAGCGGATTATGCGGACCGCCTTCGACGAAGCGCGGCAGGTCCGGCTGCATGCGCAGGATGTTCGGGGTCGGCGTCCAGTCCGGCCATTCCTTCTTGTTCGACACGGTGGAGACGCCCGCCCAGGCTGCGCCTTCGCGCCCGACCGCGATCGCGTAGCGGATCGCCTTGCCGTCGCCGAGCACGTAATAGAGCCGCTTCTCGCGCTGGCGCACGATGATGGTGCCGGGCGCGTGCTTTTCATGGAAGTCCACGGTCTCGCGCGGCGTGATGCGATAGAGGCCGAAGCCGAGCGCGTTCGACGAGGTCGAATAGGAAGCGACGGCGCGCCGGGTCATGATCTCGGCGGTGCTGCCGTCGCGCGAACCGCGTGCGGATGACGTTTGCGGCCGCGCGGGCGGCGCGTCGGGGCCGCGGAAGAAATTGAAGAAGGCTTCGGCCGGGCTCGGCTCGCTGGCAGGTTGGGCGCTTGCGGGCTTGGTGCTTGCAGGTTTGCCGGCGGCGGCGGTGCGCGGCTTGCGGCCTTCGGACTTTGGCGCGGCGGCCTGCGGGGAAGAAGTGACCCTGGCTGCGGCGTCGGCTCCCCCCGAAGCCGTCGTCGCTGCCAGGGTCTGCGCTGAAACTGGTGGAACAGAAAGGCCGATCAGGGCCAAAACGGCAATAACGGACGTTGAAATTCCACGCATTTCAGACTTGTCCCTCCACGGGCCCCCGCCGGTGAAGGCCCGCAAGTTAGGGGGAGAGGGGTGGGGGGACTAGTGCAG
>JAEWCJ010000036.1 GCA_023390695.1 Pseudomonadota bacterium
ATCGGCACCATCGGCGTGGTCTCGCCCAAGGGCGAGACC
Organism: Pseudomonadota bacterium; assembly: GCA_023390695.1. Next base: position 40 of record JAEWCJ010000036.1, read on the forward strand.
TATGGCTCGCTCACCACGCCCGACCCGGTGGCGCTTCACCGCACGCTGGCGCAACTCGCCGGCGAGGGGGTGACGCATCTGGCGATGGAAGCCTCCTCGCATGGCCTCGACCAATATCGGCTCGATGGCGTGCGCGTTGCCGCCGGCGCCTTCACCAATCTGAGCCGCGATCATCTCGACTACCATCCGAGCCTCGAAGACTATCTGCAGGCCAAGCTGCGCCTGTTCGACGATCTCATCGTCGAGGGCGGCAGCGCCGTGATCTGCGCCGATCATGAGGAAAGCGGCGCCGTCATCGCGGCGGCGCGCAGGCGCGGGCTGAACGTCTTCACGGTCGGCCGCCGGGGAGAGGGCATCCGGCTTATCGAGGCCGGCATCGACGGATATGCGCAGACGCTGACGCTTGAACATACCGGCAAGATCTATTCCGTGCATCTGCCCCTGGTCGGCGCGTTCCAGGTGGAAAATGCGCTGGTCGCTGCGGGGCTCGCCATCACGACCGGCGGCGATCCCGCACGCGTGTTTGCGGCTTTGGACAAGCTGGAAGGCGCGAAAGGGCGGCTTGAATATGCCGGCGCGCGCAACACTGCGCCTGTCTTCATCGATTACGCGCACAAGCCCGACGCGCTGGAGAAGACGCTGGAGGCCTTGCGGCCTTATGTGAAAGGCAGGCTCACGGTCGTGTTCGGTTGCGGCGGCGATCGCGATTCCGGCAAGCGCCCGCTGATGGGCGCGATCGCGGCCGAGAAGGCCGACCGCGTGGTGGTCACCGACGACAATCCGCGCAGCGAAGATCCGGCGGCGATCCGGGCGGCGATCCTCGCCGCGGCGCCGGGCGCCGTCGAGATCGCCGATCGCGGCGAGGCGCTCCGGCAAAGCATTGCCGGCCTAATGCCGGGGGATGTGCTGGTGGTCGCGGGCAAGGGCCATGAAACCGGCCAAATTGTCGGCGACCGGGTTTTGCCGTTCAGCGACCATGAGGCGGTTGCGGCGGCGTTGGGGGAGAAGCTGGGATGACCGCTTTGTGGAGCGCCGAGGCGATGGCGGCGGCGATGCGCGCGCGTGTGGAGCGCGACCAGGGAAAGTGGGAACCGGTTTCCCGTTCGGTCGCGCGACCAGATAAAGAGTCGACCGCGCAGAGCATTTCCGGCATTTCCATCGATAGCCGCACGCTCGGACCGGGCGATGCCTTCTTCGCCATCGCGGGCGACAACCGCGATGGTCATGATTTTGTCGAAGCGGCGTTGACGGCCGGTGCGGCGCTGGCCGTGGTCGCCGCCGACAAGCGCAACAGCCTGCCGGCCAACGGCAGCTATCTCGTTGTCGATGATGTGCTCGAAGGATTGCGCGAACTCGCCAAGGCGGCACGTGCACGAACCGATGCGAAGATCATCGGCGTCACCGGTTCGGTCGGCAAGACCTCGACCAAGGAAGCCTTGCATCTTGTCCTGTCGCGCGAAGGAAAGACGCATGCCTCGGCGGCGTCCTACAACAATCACTGGGGCGTGCCGCTCTCGCTTGCCCGCTGCCCGCAGGATGCGCGCTTCGCCGTCTTCGAGATGGGGATGAACCATTCCGGCGAGATCGGTCCGCTCTCGCAGCTGGTACAGCCGCATATCGCCATCATCACCACGGTGGCGCCCGTGCATCTGGAATATTTCAAATCGGTCGGCGAGATCGCCGACGCCAAGGCGGAAATATTCGAAGGGCTGCAGCCGGGCGGCGCCGCGATCCTCAATCGCGACAACGATCTTTTCGCGCGGCTGAGCGTGCGCGCGCAGGCGGCGCAGGTCGGCCGCATCGTGGCATTCGGCGAGCACGCCGATGCCGATGCGCGTCTTATCGATTGCGCCTTGCAGCCGGCGAGTTCCACCGTGCGCGCCAGCATTCTCGGAGAGCCAGTGACCTACAAGCTCGGCGCGCCCGGGCGGCATCTGGTGCTGAATTCGCTCGCCGTGCTTGCCGCCGCGAAGCTCGCGGGCGCCGACCTCGCCATCGCCGCGCTGGCGCTGGCCGAGCTGAAACCGGCTTCCGGCCGCGGCACCCGCATCGACCTGCACGTGCCCGGCGGCTCGGCCCTGCTGATCGACGAAAGTTACAATGCCAATCCGGTGTCCATGCGCGCGGCGCTCGACCTGCTCGGCCAGGCGGCGCTCGGCCCGCGCGGCCGGCGCATCGCCGTTCTCGGCGACATGCTGGAACTCGGCGCCGAGGCGGAAGAACTGCATCGCGCGCTGGTTGAGCCGGTGATCGCCAATGATGTCGATCTTGTGTTTTGTTCCGGGCCGGCCATGCGAAATCTCTGGCAGGCTCTTCCCTCGGATCGCCGGGGCGGTTATGCGGAAGACTCCAAAGGCCTCGAACCGCAGGTGCTCGACGCCGTCCGCAGCGGCGATGCCATCATGATCAAGGGGTCGAACGGTTCGAAAATGGCGCCGATCGTGAAGGCTCTGCAGCGCAGTTTTGCGCCGGCGGCAGCCCGCGAAGCGACGTCAGCATAAGGTTTTCACCAATGCTCTACTGGCTTGTCGATCTGTCGGACAAATTTTCGTTCCTCAATATTTTCCGTTACATCACTTTCCGCACCGGCGGCGCGCTGATCACCGCGGCCTTGTTCGTGTTCATCGCCGGATCGCCGATCATCGACTGGCTGCGCGCGCGGCAGGGGCGCGGACAGCCGATCCGCACCGACGGTCCGCAATCGCATCTGAAGACCAAGATCGGCACGCCGACCATGGGCGGGCTGATGATCCTGTTCGGCGTGGCCATGGCCACCGTGCTGTGGGCCAACCCGGCCAATCGCTATGTCTGGATCGTGCTCGGCGTCACGCTGTGTTTCGGCGCCATCGGATTCTATGACGACCTCTTGAAGGTGCGGAAGCAGAAGAGCGACACTGGCTTCACCGGCCGCATGCGGCTCGGGCTGGAGGCGATCGTCGCGATCGCTGCCTGCATCGCGCTGGCGCAGCTCGGCCGCCCCGGCTTTGCGACCTCGCTGGTGTTTCCGTTCTTCAAGGATCTGGTCATCAATCTGGGCTGGTTCTTCGTCATCTTCGGCGCCTTCATCATCATCGGCGCCGGCAATGCGGTGAACCTGACCGACGGTCTCGACGGCCTCGCCATCGTGCCGGTGATGATCGCCGCGCTTTCCTTCGGCATGATCGCCTATCTGTCCGGCAACGTCGTGTTCGCGGACTACCTGCAGATTCATTATGTCGCCGGCACCGGCGAACTGGCGGTGTTATGCGGGGCGGTGGTCGGCGCCGGCCTCGGCTTTCTGTGGTTCAACGCGCCGCCGGCCTCCATCTTCATGGGCGACACCGGCTCGCTCGCGCTCGGCGGCATGATCGGCACCATCGCGGTCGCCACCAAGCACGAGATCGCGCTCGCCATCATCGGCGGGCTGTTCGTCTTGGAGGCGGTGTCGGTGATCGTGCAGGTGGTCTCGTTCAAGCTCACCGGCAAGCGCGTGTTCGAGATGGCGCCGATTCACCACCATTTCGAGAAGAAGGGCTGGACCGAGCCGCAAATCGTGATCCGCTTCTGGATCATTTCGATCGTGCTGGCGCTGATCGGCCTGTCGACGCTGAAACTGCGATGAGGTTTGTCGTGAAGACGCGGCGACGAATTCTGCCTGCTCCCTCCCCCCTTGTGGGGGAGGGGTGGGAAGGGGGGTCCGGAACTAAAGCCCGTTGGGCCGCCCCCTCCCGACCGGGCTGCGCCGGGTCGACCTCCCCCTTGCAGGGGGAGGTATAAGAGAAGCGCCATGACTCCCATCACCACCTTCAAGGGCAAGCGCGTCGCCGTGTTCGGTCTCGGCTCCTCCGGCCTGTCGGCGGCGAAGGCGCTGATCGCCGGCGGCGCCGATGTCCTGGTCTGGGATGACTCGGAGAAGAGCCGCGAGGCGGCGTTGCGCGAGAACATTCCGGTCGGCGACCTGAAGGACGCGGACTGGAGCCGCTTCGACGCGCTCGTGCTCGCGCCTGGTGTGCCGCTCACCCATCCCGAGCCGCACTGGACCGTGAAACGCGCCCAGCAGCACAATGTCGAGGTGATCGGCGACGTCGAATTGTATGCGCGCCAACGCGAAGCCCTGGCCCCGGACGCGCCGTTCGTCGCCATCACTGGCACCAATGGAAAATCCACGACCACATCGCTGATCGCGCATATCCTGAAATCCGCCGGACGCGACGTGCAGGTCGGCGGCAATCTCGGCACACCCATTCTCGCGCTGGAGCCGCCGCAGGCCGGCCGCTGTCATGTGATCGAGCTGTCGTCCTACCAGATCGACCTGATGCCCTCGCTCAGTCCGACGGTCGGGATCATGCTCAACGTCACGCCCGATCATCTCGACCGGCACGGCACCATGGAGCATTACGCGTTCGTCAAGTCGCGGGTGCCGGGCCGCTCGAAATTTCCTGTGATCGGCATCGACGACGATTACGGACGCGAGATGGCGGGCAATCTCGCCGCCACCGGCAAGGGCGTGATCCGGATTTCGACGCGCGAACTCCCCGCGCAGGGCTATGTGGCGGGCGACACGCATGTCTATCGGGTCGCCGGCGCGGATGCCGAAGAGGTTGTCGATCTTGCCGGCATCGGTTCGCTGCGGGGCGCGCATAATGCGCAGAATGCGATGGCAGCCATCGCGGCCTGCACTGCGCTCGGGCTGAGCGACGAGGAGATTGAAAACGGCCTGCGCTCGTTCCCCGGCCTTGCGCACCGCATGGAAGAGGTCGGCCGCAAGGACAACGTGCTGTTCGTCAACGACTCGAAAGCGACCAATGCCGATTCCGCCGCCAAGGCGCTCGGCTCATTCGACAATATCTACTGGATCGCGGGCGGAAAGCCGAAGGAGGGCGGCATCGCGGCGCTCACCGGATTCTTCCCGCGCATCCGCAAGGCCTATCTGATCGGCGAGGCTGCGCAGGAGTTCTCGGGAACGCTGG
>JAEWCJ010000041.1 GCA_023390695.1 Pseudomonadota bacterium
CGGAGATGTGTATAAGACACACAAGTCTATGTGAGCAGCCAGATTGCGCGCGCCGTGGCGCGCGGTCAGCGGGGGCTCTGACTAGCTGACGCGGTCGCGCAGGCCCTGCACGCCTTTCTTTTCAGCGCAATGATCGCAACAGAAGAAGGTGCCGTCCTTCTCGAGGCCATGGCCGACGATGCGGACGCCGCAATGCGCGCAGGTCGGCGCCAGCGCCTGGATGGCGCATTCGAAACTGTCGTAGGTGTGAGCCTTGCCGTTCATCGTGACCTGAAACGCCTTGTCGTAATCGTTGCCGCAAGTTTCGCAGGTGCCCATGGCGCGCTCTCCCGTGCAGACGCAGCGATGCTGCCAGTGAATTCAACCCGTCGACAACCCGCCGGTTCCCATGACCACCGCCTTTCACGACATTCTCTTTCCGCTCGACATCGCGCTGAGAAGCGCGGGCGGGCCGGAGCGGCGGACCGAGATCGTCGCGCTCGGCTCCGGGCGCGAGGAGCGCAATGCGCGCTGGGCGCATTCGCGCCGCCGCTACGATGCCGGCTACGGCGTGAAGACATTCGCCGAATTGTCGGAGGTGGTGGCCTTCTTCGAGGAACGGCGCGGCCGCCTGCACGGCTTTCGCTGGCGCGACCGGCTGGATCATTCCTCAGCGGCGCCGGGCGTGGCGGTGACCGCGTTCGACCAGATCATCGGCACCGGCGACGGAGAGACCGCGCAATTCATGCTGAGCAAAACATATGGCGGCCTGCATGCGCCGTACCGGCGGCCGATCGCCAAGCCGGTGCCGGGCAGCGTGCGGCTGGCGGTGAACGGAGAGGACGTGGAAGAGAGCGCGGAATTCGCGATCGATCCGGCGACCGGCCTCGTCACATTCCTGGACGGGCATGTGCCGGAAGCCGGCGCGGCGGTGACGGCCGGCTTTCTGTTCGATGTGCCGGCGCGCTTCGACACCGATTACCTGGAGGTCGATCTCTCGGCATTTGCGGCCGGCGCCATTCCGAAAATTCCCGTGGTGGAGATCAAGGTGTGATCCTGCGTGTCACGGACGCGCGGAGCGCGAGCCGGGACCCATCCTTCCACTGATGCATATTCTGGGTCCCGGGCCTCGCTTTGCTCGCCGGGACACGATTCCGAGAGAGCCATGCGGCCCATTCCATCTGCCCTGCAGAGCAAGCTCGATTCCGGCGTCACCACCTTATGCCGCTGTTTCGTGCTGACGCGCCGCGACGGCGTGGTGCAGGGATTCACCGACCACGACGAAGATATCCTGCTGAACGGCGTGACCTGCCGCGCCGGCACCGGGCTGTCGGCATCGGAAGCGACCGCGCGTCTTGGCCTTGCCGTCGACGGCGCCGAGATTTCCGGCGCACTGGCCGACGATTGTCTTACCGAAGCCGATCTCGCCGCCGGCCGCTACGACGCGGCCAGGATCGAGACCTTTCTGGTCGACTGGAGCGATCCGCCGCTGCACGTACTGACGGGAACGGCGACTATCGGCGAGGTGCGGCGCGACGGCGCGGCCTTTGTCGCGGAGATGCGCGGTTTGTCCGATGCGCTGGCGCAGGAAAGCGGACGGCTGTTCACCGCGAGCTGTTCCGCCGATCTCGGCGATGCGCGCTGCGGCATCGATCTGATGGATCCCCTCTATCGCGGCGCGGGCGTCGTCACGCTGTTGCGCGGCATTTCGGCGTTCGCCGTATCCGGGCTTGATGGCTTTGACGAGGGCTGGTTCGACGCCGGCAAGCTGACATTCACCGGCGGAGGCAATGACGGCCTCGCCATCGAGGTGAAGCGGCACCGTTTCGAGGGCGAAGCGGTCGTGATCGAACTCTGGCAGGCGCTGCCGGAGCCCCTCGCCACGGGGGATTCCTTTGTCGTGACAGCCGGTTGCGACAAGAGATTCGACACCTGCCGCAACCGCTTCAACAACGCGGTCAACTTCCGCGGCTTTCCGCATATCCCGGGCAACGATTTCGTCATCCGCTACGCGGTGGAAGGCGAGCCCGGGAATGACGGCGGCAGCCTGCAGGGCTGAATTCGCAAAGTTGTCGTCATCGTCCGCGCAAGCAGGACGATCCAGTCAACACAATCCTTTCAGCGATTTTCTTGATGCCCCGCTTTCGCGGGGCATCACAATCGAGATTGTCCCATGACTCCCACTCGTGCCCGGATCATTGCCGAAGCCCGGTCCTGGATCGGCACGCCGTACCAGCATCAGGCGTCGCTGAAAGGCGTCGCCTGCGATTGCCTCGGACTGGTGCGCGGGGTGTGGCGCGCATTGTATGGCGAGGAGCCGGAACGCACACCGCCTTATGCGCGCGACTGGGCGGAAACGGCGACAAGCGAACCGCTGGCGGAGGCAGGCTTGCGGCATCTGCGGCCTGTCGATGTCAGAGACTTTGTCCCCGGCGATGTCCTGCTGTTCCGCTGGCGTCCGCACATGGTGGCGAAACACGCCGCCATCGTCGCGTCCCCCGGCACGATGATTCACGCGCATGACGGCGCCGCCGTCGCCGAAGTCGCGCTGGCGCCGTGGTGGCGGCGGCGCATCGCCTATGCATTCCGGTTTCCGGGAGTGAGCACCTGATGGCGGCATTGCTTCTTTCCGTCGCCGGGCAGGCGCTGGGCAGCGCCTTCGGGCCTGCGGGCGCAATCGCCGGGCGGCTCGCCGGCGCGATCGCAGGCAGCTATCTCGACCGCTCGCTGTTCGGCGCGGACACCATCCAGCGGTCGCGAGAAGGTCCGCGCCTCGCCGATCTTGACATTATGGCCTCGAGCGAAGGCGCGCCGATCCCGCGCGTCTATGGCCGCGTACGATTGTCGGGGCAGGTGATCTGGGCGACGAAGCTCGAGGAAGTGATCTCGACGCGCAGCGAAACCACGGGCGGCGGCGGCAAGGGCGGCGGAGGCGGCAGCCCGGCGGTCACCACCACGACGACGACCTACAGTTATTTCGGCAACTTCGCCGTCGGTCTGTGCGAAGGCCCGATCGGTCATGTGCTGCGGGTCTGGGCCGATGGCAAACCGCTCGATCTCTCGGGCGTAATCTGTCGCATCTACAACGGCGACGAGGCGCAGACCGCCGATCCCCTGATCGTCGCCAAGGAAGGCGCGAACAACACGCCGGCCTATCGCGGCCTCGCTTATATGGTGTTCGAGAAATTGCCGCTCGCCAATTTCGGCAACCGCATTCCGCAGCTCTCGTTCGAAGTGCTGCGTCCGGTGGGGCAGCTCGAACAGCAGATTCGCGCGGTGACGCTGATTCCCGGCGCCACCGAATTCGGCTACGAACCGGCGACGGTGGTGCAGGTGACGGGGCCGGGGCAATCGGCGCCGGAGAACCGGCATGTCGCGCATACGCCGTCCGACATCATCGCCTCGCTCGATGAATTGCAGGCGGTGTGTCCGAATCTCGAACGCGTCGCGATCATCGTCGCCTGGTTCGGCGACGATCTGCGCGCGGGGCATTGCAAGGTGCGGCCCGGTATCGACAACCGCCTGAAGGCCACGCTCGGCACCAACTGGCTGGTCGCCGGGCAATTTCGCGGCAACGCCTATCTGGTGTCGCAGGTCGATGGGCGCGCGGCTTTTGGCGGCACGCCGTCGGACGCCAGCGTCGTCCACCTCATTCAGGAGTTGAAGGCGCGCGGACTGAAGGTGACTCTCTATCCCTTCGTGATGATGGATATTCCTGCCGACAATGTGCGCCCCGACCCGTGGACGGGCGCCGCCGCGCAGCCGGCCTATCCCTGGCGCGGCGACATCACCTGCGATCCGGCACCAGGCGTTCCCGGCTCGCCCGATGGCACGGCGACGGCGGGCGCGCAGGTCGATGCCTTCTTTGCCGGCGGCGGAGCGTCGG
>JAEWCJ010000049.1 GCA_023390695.1 Pseudomonadota bacterium
GGCCTATTTTTGGTAAATTTTGCCGGCCGGCGCGGCCGGGCCGCCGGGTTTCGGCGAAAACAAAAAACCTCCGCCCGCGGCCGGAGCTCTTCTGAACGCTTGCAGTCGTGCTTTATTTCTTCTGGACGGCATCCGCGACCGGGTTAAAGGTTTCGTCCAGGCGCGTGCCGATGAGCTGCACGGCGGTGATGATGATGACGGCGATGCCGGCGGCGATGAGGCCGTATTCGATGGCGGTAGCGCCCGATTCATCCGACACAAAACGCGCGACGAGGTTCTTCATGTTTGGCTCCTGAGTGATCCACACGTCTCTTGTCCGGACTTGCTGACTTGTTGTCTGTTGTCCCGGACACGCGAGGAACCTAGCGCTCCGCGATTGCGGCTCCGTTAATTCGATCACAGAAACTTGCGTGTATTTTGGCTTTCTTGCGGTTGGTTAAATTTGCATTGCTCAGGATCGCAGCCGCTTTTGCCCCGTTTTTAGCGCATTTCTCGCGCTTTCGAATATTGCGAGCCGCCGCATTCGCAGATGTAAAAAGCCGGTTAGCCCGTCCGTTACATATGTTTGCGGTTCATTCATCTATTTGCAGTGAAGTCGGATCGCCGGTCGCGGCGTGTATGGTTGCGGCCCTCGGATCCGTAAAAGTCGTGCGTTCGGAGAGTTCCGATGAAAGTGTCGTTCAAGGCCGGTGGCCGCAATCTCGGCCTGTCCTGCGCCGTTTTACTGGTGATGGCGCTGCCGCCATTGCATTACGCCGCCGCCGACGCGCAACGGCCCGATAGTCTCACTATCGTTGTGGATGAAGCAAGGCTGGTCCGGATGCCGGACCGGGTGGCGACGCTGATCGTCGGCAATCCCCTGATTGCCGACGTTTCGATTCAGCCCGGCGGGCTGATGGTGCTGACAGGCAAGGGATATGGTCAGACCAACCTGATTGCTCTGGATCGCAGCGGCAACAAGGTTCTGGAGAAGAACCTGCTGGTCAGGGCGCCGGGCGAAGTGGTGACGGTATATCGCGGGATCCGGCAGGAATCATATAGCTGCACGCCGGATTGTGAACCGCGCAACATGCTGGGCGATGCGCCGGACTTTTTCAACACTTCCCTCAGTCAGATTGTGACGCGCAACAATCAGGCCGGCGCCATCAAGTGAAGCGGCGCGCCCGCCTGAGCATGCATTGCATCATGGTTAAGGGAATCTGAAGGGGGCATCCGGGGAAAGCGGACATTGCCGCAACAATTCGACAAGCCGTCTTTGCTACTTTTCAATCTCCTCTTGGCGTTGACTGGCTTGATTTTGGATTTCCCCATGTTCGCCATCTTTCGCAACGGTCCCGCTCGCGATATGCGAGCTCGCCGACGACCAAGAATTCTGCGCCGTTTTGTCCGCCATAAAGAAGGCGCGGCGGCGGTCGAATTCGCCATGGTCTCCGTCCCGTTCCTGGCGCTCCTGTTTGCGATCATGGAAACGGGGCTGGTGTTCTTCGCCGGACAAGCGCTCGAGACGGCAACGGCGGATTCTGCGCGCAAGATCATGACCGGTCAGGCGGATGGCTGGGACGTGGAAAAATTCAAGAAGGAAGTCTGCGACAACGTCTACGGTCTGTTCGATTGCAACAAGATCCTTGTGAATGTGAAGTCGTATTCTTCATTCAGCGAAGCCCAGATGGCGCGGCCGGTCGACGAGAACGGGAACGTGATCGAGGCGTTTCAGGCGAGCAATCCGGGCGACATTGTCATTGCGCGGCTGATGTATGAATGGCCGGTCCACATGCCTTTGCCGGGGCTCGCCGACTTGTCCGGCAACAAGCGCCTGCTCGTTGCAACCGCCGCTTTTCGCAACGAGCCATACAAGTGAGGCTGAACGCGATGCTGTCCCGTATGAGAAGCGCATATCCGCGCCTTGTAGCATGGCCGTCCGCACGCCGTTTCGGCGCCGACGAGCGCGGGCTTTCGGCCATCGAATTCGCCCTGGTCCTGCCGTTCATGCTGACGCTTTATCTGGGCGGCGTGCAATTGTCGCAAGCCATCGACATCGACCGCAAGATTACCCTGTCGGCCCGCACGCTTGCGGATCTCGTGGCGCAGGTGTCCAATATCGACCCGGCCGGCATCAATACCGTGCTCAATGCCGGGGCCACCGTGATGTCGCCCTATGCAGACCGCGCGGCCGATGCGTCCAAGCTCAAGGTGCGCATATCGGTTATCAAGATCGACGCTCAATTGAAGCAGACGGTCGAATGGAGCATGGCGAAAAACTGGACACCGCTCAAAAACGGTGAGGTCAACGTTCCCGGCGAGCTTGCAAAAATTGCGGACAGCTATCTGGTGTTGGGCGAAGCCGCCTATGCCTATACCCCGCCGATCGGTTATGCGCTCACGGGTACGCTGAACATGGACGACAGGATCTACATGCGGCCGCGATTGTCGACGAATGTCGTGTGCACGTCCTGCCCGAAGACCTGATGGGCGGGCTTACGATGCTGCCGGAATCGGCAGCATCGTTGTCGACTTGATCTTTTCCATCGCAAAGCGGGACGTGACGTTCTTCAGGGGAACGGCCGCGATCAGGCGCTTGTAGAAGGTGTCGTAAGCCTGCATGTCGGCTGCCACCACGCGCAGCATGTAGTCGACGTCGCCCGCCATGCGGTAAAATTCCATCACCTCCGGCATGTCGCTCACCAGCGTGGCGAAACGGTCAAGCCAGTCCTGCGAGTGATCGTCGGTCTCGACCGACACGAAAACGGTGATGCCGAGGCCGATCTTGTCCTGGTCGACGATCGCCACCCGGCGCTGGATCACGCCTTCGGCCTCCAGCCGCTGGATGCGCTTCCAGCACGGGGTCGAGGACAGGCCGACCCGCTGGCCGATCTCGGCCACCGACAGCGAGGCGTCCTCCTGCAGGGTTAGGAGGATTTTCCGGTCAATCGCGTCCATGGAGGCAATCCTAATGTAGAATGTTTATGTCGATGTATGGGTATAAAAATCCTCTACAGAGGAAAATTTTCTACTGCAAGCGTTTTTTGCCGGCCCCGCTATCGAGCGAGCACCCGCTGCCCGGTCTCGACCCAGGCCCGGATGATGTGGTGAGCGATGGCCACCGGCGGCGGTGTGGTCAGGCCTTGCGGGTGCTGGCGCAGCAGCATGGTCGCCACTTCCTCCCGGCTGAACCAGCGTGCGTCCTCCAGTTCGTTGCAATCGACCGTGATCTCTTCCGACAGCGCCTCGGCATGACACCCGATCATCAGCGATGACGGGAATGGCCAGGGCTGCGACGCGAAGTAGTGGACGTGTCCGCACACGATGCCGGTTTCCTCGTGCGTCTCGCGGCGCACAGCGTCTTCGAAGGTCTCGCCTGGCTCGACAAAGCCGGCGAGACAGGACCACACGCCTGCGGCAAAGCGTGTTTGCCGCCCCAGCAGGCAGCGTTCGCCGGCAATGGTGAGCATGATGACGACCGGGTCGGTACGCGGGAAATGCTGCGCGTCGCAGTTGGGACATTCCCGCCGCCAGCCGCCATCGGTCGTTACATTGGCGTGTCCGCAATTCGAACAGAAATGCCGGCGCGCATGCCAATGCAGCAGCGCCTTCGCTTCGGCGATCGGCGCCAGATGATCGGCTGCGACGAGTCCCTGCACGGCGATCGAGCGCAAATCGGTGACATGCAGCTTGTCGCTGCTTTTCAAGTTTTCAACGGTCTCTGACGTGAGCGTGAGACCGAAGCGCGCGGACTGTTGTGAAAGCCCGAGAAACACGCGGTCGGTGGCGCCGGAAAAGAGGCTGGCTTCTGCGGGCGTGAATAACGGGTCAAAGCCGCTGCCCGTTCTCTTGAGGAGAACAAGCTCGCCGCTGAGCATGTAGATGCCGGTATCGCTGCGCTGTGCGGCCGCGTCCAGGAACGCGGTGTCGCGGCGTTTCTCGGCGGCGCGCTCAAGCAGATTGCCGGCATAGCCGAGGCGCGGCTTCGGCCCGAAATCATGGCTGTCGGACATGGTCAGGCGATCCCGACTTGCGGACGCAGTGCCGTCATCAGGCGATCCAGGGCCGCGGCTTCATAGTCGCGTGGCGGCACTTTGCCCCAGATCGGTTGCGGCCAGGCCGGATCGGTCGTGCGGCGGGCGATGATGTGAATGTGCAACTGCGGCACCATGTTGCCGAGCGTGGCAATGTTCAGCTTGTCGCAGGCCGTCACGTCCTTGAGTGCGCGGGCGGCACGATTGATTTCCATCGTCAATTGCATCTGCTCCGCCGGGGCGAGGTCGGTGACCTCCACAAGGGCGGCCCGGCGCGGCACCAGCACCAGCCATGGATAGTTGGCGTCCTTGCTGAGCAGGACGCGGGACAGCGGCAGATCGCCAAGAAAAAGGGTGTCGTGCTCCAACTGGGGATGAAGCTCCCAGGACGAAGTAGGATTCATGTGGATATCCAAGGCATTGCGGGGAAGACAGAGTAGCATGAGGCGAGCTCCGCGCGCTTGCTTTCCCGCATCATTGGCCCGATATAGGAGCCGGGAGGTTGGCGGTGGGCGAACCACTCGCCAACCGGGTCAGGTCCGGAAGGAAGCAGCCCTAACGAGCTCCGGTTCGGGTCGCTCGTCAGCCTCCCACTTTACTCCCTGACATGGCGCGCCGGGCGCGCAGGAGCAGGGGCCAGCCGAAAGGCGTTTCTTGCCGGAGACAGAATGAGCGACGCCGACACCCGTCAGCCGAATTCTGCGCCCGATCCAGCGGACGGGCCGGCGGGGTCCTACCGCGTGCTCGCCCGCAAATACCGTCCGGCGACCTTCGACGATCTGATCGGTCAGGAGGCAATGGTGCGGACGGTCTCGAATGCCTTCGAGACCGGGCGTATTCCGCAGGCCTGGATCCTGACCGGCGTGCGCGGGGTCGGCAAGACGACGACCGCACGCATTCTGGCGCGTGCGCTGAACTACGAATTGGCGAATGGCTCGGTGAAGGGGCCGAGCATCTCGATGCCGGAGCCTGGCGTGCATTGTCAGGCGATCATGGACAGCCGTCATATCGACGTGCTGGAGATGGACGCCGCCTCGCATAACGGCGTCGACGACGTGCGGCAGATCAACGACGCGGTGCGTTATGCGCCGGTCAACGCGCGCTACAAGGTCTATATCCTGGACGAAGTGCATATGCTGTCGACGGCGGCGTTCAACGC
>JAEWCJ010000096.1 GCA_023390695.1 Pseudomonadota bacterium
CCCCGCCCAAATTCGCCGGGCCTCTGTGGCGGGGCCTCACCCCGCGCTGAGCCGGACGCCGGCGCGCAAGAACTTTTGCGGATCCACCGCTTCGCCTTCGATGCGGGTCTCATAGTGCAGGTGCGGACCAGTCGAACGGCCGGTCGAGCCGACGAGCCCGATGACCTGGCCGATCTTCACGATCTCGCCGACCTTGACGTTGATTTCGGAGAGATGGCCGTAGCGGGTCGAAAGCCCATTGCCGTGATCGACCTCGACCATGCGGCCGTAGCCGCCGGACCAGCCGGCGGAAATCACCTTGCCGTAGGCGGTGGCGCGGACGGGGTCACCGGTGGCGGCGCGGAAATCGAGGCCGGTGTGCATCGCGGGCCGGCCCAGGAAGGGATCGCTGCGCACGCCGAAACCGGAGGTGAACTCGACCTCGCCGATGACGGGCTTGCGATAAGGGACCAACGCCAGGGTGCGGTTGAGACGGTCCATCTCCGCGCGCGTGGTGTTGATGCGATGGAGCTGCTTCTCGAACGGTCCGGCATTGGCCGTCAGCTTGATGGGCACGAACGGCCCGCCCATCGCGGTGCGCGGCACCGCCGCTTCGAGATGGGCAAGGTTCAAGCCGAGATCACTGACCACGCTGCGCATCCGGCGCATGCGTGAGTCCATGCTTTCCTCGACGGCGCTGAGCGCCGCCATCTGGCGCCGCTCGACCTGGTCAAGCGAGTTCGTGAGCCGGACCAGCACGTTGTCGAAACTTTGATTGCGGGCAAATTGGCTGGTCGGCGCTGCTACGACGGTCGGCGCACGCGATTCGAGGCGCGCTTCCCGGTCCGGCGGCGCCACGAAGATGACGGTGTCGCTGATCGGAGATGGCTTCGGCGTGGTCTGGCTCGCTTCGCCGCGATGCGGAGCCGAGCGCGGAATCGAGCCGGTCACGTCGGGCATGGACCCGAGCGCCGTGGCCCGGGACTCCAGCGCCGTCTGGCGCTTCATGATCTGGTCGAGCTTCTGGTCGAACTGCTCCTGGTCAAGCAACTGACGGCTGGTGGTGCGGTCGACCCTGGCACGCAGCTCGGCGATTCGATCTTCATAAGCGTATTGCATCTCGGCCTGACGAGCGATCAGCCGGGTCAGAACGTCGTCACGGAAGGCAAAATAGGTAGCCGTCGCGGCCGACCACAGCCCGAGCAGCACCACGGTGCCGACGACGATCCAGAACACCACGGGCCCAAAGCGGACCTGCTTGCCGGCATGGACGATGGTGTAGGCATCGTCGGTGGCGGGCAGGGGAATCGCAGTTGCTGCCGCCGCGGCGGCCGGGCGGCGCTGAAAGGCTCGTCCGTGGTCGTGAGGGTGATGTTGGGGGTACTGCGAGTATTGGGCAGAACTTTTCGACATCGGCACTCCCGCGCCGGTCGGATGGGTTCCTTGCGGCTCAATTGCCGCAGCAATCTGGGCCGGTCATGGTTAATTTTCTGGAAATGAGAACGCGCGAATTCGACGGACTGGTTAAAGGCTTCTTGCCGCCGCGAGCACGTCATCGGCATGGCCATCGACCCGGACATTGCGCCAGATCCGTGCCACCTTACCGTCGGCCCCGATCAGGATCGTTGTCCGAAGAATTCCCAGGAAGCTCTTGCCGTACATGGATTTTTCGCCCCAGGCGCCATAAGCCTCAAGCATCTCATGTTTTTCATCCGAGATGAGCGGGATGCCGAGCTTGTGCTTGTCGCGAAATCTCTCCTGGGCCTTTAACGGGTCGGCGGAGATGCCGAGCACGGCAGTGCCGGCGGCAGCGAACGCCTCGGCCAGGCGGGTGAAGTCGATCGCCTCGCGGGTGCAGCCGGGCGTGTCGGCACGGGGGTAGAAGAACAGGACCAGCTTGCGGCCGGCAAAGTCCGCCAGTGAGACGGTCTCGCCGCCGTCGCGCGGCAGCCGGAACGCAGGGGCCCTTCGGCCCTCGGCCAAGCCGGACTTCGTGGAAGCGGATGGGGCCGACGATTTGGATGAATTTAACTGTTTCGATGCGGCCTTATGTGATCCTGCTTTTGCTATGGTCCCGGTTGATTTGCTTGCCGGCGTCCGCTGTGTTTTCGCGGACCTTGTTTGAGTCGATGCCCGCGTTTTTGCGGTCTTCTTTTTGGCGGTCGGGCTGCCGGAGGACGTTTTGGACGATTTCTTTCGGGATTTCTTGGACATACGCCTTCCTTTCGACGCTTTCGGCGGGTCAACCGAAGCGGTATTGCAGCTCTCGTCCGGCGTGCTGGAATCGCGCCCTCGGCTGGGCAAGTCTGACGGCGCCGGAGTATGGTTACAAGGAATTCCACGCACCACCCCACTGCTCGTTGAACGCGCTCCCGGGGCGAAATGACGAACAGCAGGAATATTCAAGGTATGGCGGCAGTGCCGGCGCAGGGGGCTTCGCGTCCCGTGGGCGGCTGCGGTCCCGGCGGCGCTCAACCCTACGACGGGCGCTTGTATCGAGAAGCAATGGCAAGGAATACGTCGCCCCAGGACTACAACCGGAATTTTGATCGGCGCGGCGGCCAATACGAGCCGCAGGAATGGGACGATGCCGACTGGGATCCGGATCAGGAAGCGGCGGCTGGCCATCGCGCACGCCGGCTGCTGGCGCGTTCCGGTTCGGGCTTCCATCGTTTCGGCGACGGATTCGGCGCGTTGCGCCGTTGGACGGGTGGAGGCCGCTGGCTGAAGCGTCTGGCCGTTGTCGTCGGCGCCGTGCTCGTCATTTTCGTCGGCTGTTTCGGTGCGCTGTGGTTGCGGCTTGGCGCAGGTCCGATCAATCTGGACATCGCAACGCCATGGCTGGCGGCGGCGATCGAAGACAATATCGGTCACGGCAACACGGTTGAGGTCGGCGGCACGCAGATCGAGCGCGCCGGCCGGGTTCGCATCGCCGTCCGCATCCGCGACATCATCGTTCGCGACCGCGATCAGGCCGTCGTCGCCAGCGCGCCGAAGGCCGAGGTGAGGCTGTCGGGGGCGGGGCTGCTGATGGGGCGGCTGCGCGCCGAAAGCCTGAATCTGGTCGATGCCGAGCTCGCGATCCGCATCGCGCCTGACGGCACCGTCACCGTGTCCGCCGGCGACACCACCAAGCCGCTTGCGACCGGCGTCGCGTCCAAGAAGGAAGCTGGCCTCCCGCCGACATTCCCCCGCAACGGGGTGCCGCCGCCGCCGTTCGCCACTCAGCCTGCGAGTCCGGAAGCATCGCAGGCCGCACCGCAGGCGACTGCGCAGAGCGGCATCCTCCAGAGCCTCGACTGGCTCGACAGCTTGAGCATGACCGGCCTCGACGGCCAGAACCTCAACGAGATCGGTCTGAAGAACGGCAACCTGATCGTCGACGATCAGCAGCGCGGCAGCAAATGGTCGTTCGAGAACATCACGCTCAGCCTGCGCCGGCCGACCCGCGGCGGCGTCACGCTCAGCCTCGGCGAAGAGGGCGCGCGGCCGTGGTTGCTGCGCGCCACGATAGGCCCCGCCGAGAACGGCGTGCGCTCGGTCGACATTCGTGCCGACAAGGTCTCGACCTCCAACATTCTCCTGGCGCTGCGGGTCAAGGATCTCACCTACACGGCCGACCTGCCGCTGACCGGCGAGCTCAAGGGCGAGCTCGGTCGCGACGGCGTGCCGACCTTCTTCCGCGGCAAGGTCACGGTCGGCGCGGGCAACATCATCGACACCGATACGCCCGACTATCCGATGGCGATCGACTCCGCCGAGATCAATGTCGAATGGGACGCCAACCGGCGCGTGCTGGTTGCCCCGTTCAAGATTCTCTCTGGCGCCAACCGCCTGACGCTGCTGGCGCATCTCGAGCCGCCGAACGGCAGCATCAACGACTGGCAGCTCGGCTTCAGCGGCGGATCGATCCTGCTCGGCGGCATCGACAACGAGCCGCCGCTCGTCTTCAACCGGATCGCGATCGGCTTCCGCTTCGACACCGACCACAAGCGTCTGCTGCTGACGCAGGCCGACATCTCCAACGGCGAGATCGGAGTCGCCGGCACCGGCGCCATCGACTATTCCGGCGAGCCGCGGCTGACACTCGGCTTTGCGGGAACGCCGATGTCGGCCTCCGCGCTGAAGCGGATGTGGCCGACGCTCGCCGTTCCCGAGTTGCGCGAATGGGTGATCGAGCGGATCGAGCGCGGCACGCTCCAGCGCATCGAGATCGGGATCAACTCGCCGACGAAGAACCTGCCGCGCAAGGGCCCGCCGATTCCCGACGACGGTCTCTCCGTCAACATTGTCGCGAGCGGCGTCGCGGTTCGCCCGGTGGACGGCATGCCCGTGGTGCACGATGCGGACCTGAAGGCGCATGTGACCGGGCGCACTGCGACCGTGAACATCGGGCAGGGCATCGCCGACACGCCCGCCGGCCGCAAGATCACGATCTCCGACTTCACCTTCGAGGTGCCGGACATGGCGCCCAAGCCGTCGCCATCGCGGACCCGGTTCCGTGTTGACGGCCCCGTTCCGGCTGCCGCCGAAATGCTCTCCAATGATCGCCTGAGCGATCTGTCATCGGC
>JAEWCJ010000118.1 GCA_023390695.1 Pseudomonadota bacterium
GGGATGGGGTGATCCGGTGCGCCGCGAATCGCGGGGCGCCGGCCGGCCGCGGGGGCTGACAAGCATTTCATCCATCTGTTGCTTCAGTGATTTCCGCCGATCACCAAGAGTCATAGTCCGGATCGCATGACCGACATCACCGCAGGAGCGGCCGGCCCCAAGGCCGGCCCCAGATTCGCGCTTCCGCAGCTCGCCGATTTTACCGCCCTGCTCAAGCGCGGCGACCTGATGCTGGCGATCGGCGTCATGACCATCCTGGTCGTGCTCATCCTGCCGCTGCCGCCGATGATGCTCGACATCTTCCTGGCGGTCTCGATCACGATCTCGGTGCTGATCCTGATGACGGCGCTGTTCATCCAGGCGCCGCTGGAATTCTCGTCCTTCCCGACCGTGCTGCTGATCGCCACCATGCTGCGGCTGGCGCTCAATCTGGCCTCCACCCGCCTGATTCTGTCGCACGGCCATGAAGGCACCGCCGCCGCCGGCCATGTGATCGAGGCCTTCGGCAATTTCGTGATGGCCGGCAACTTCGTGATCGGTATCATCGTATTCACGATCCTGATCATAGTGAATTTCGTCGTCATCACCAAGGGTTCCGGCCGCATCGCCGAAGTCGCGGCCCGCTTCCACCTCGACGCCATGCCCGGCAAGCAGATGGCGATCGACGCCGACCTCTCCGCCGGCCTCGTCACCGAGGATGAGGCCCGCAAACGGCGCAAGGACCTGGAAGACGAGAGCGGCTTCTACGGCGCCATGGACGGTGCCTCCAAATTCGTGCGCGGCGACGCCATTGCCGGCCTCCTGATCGTGTTCATCAATGTGATCGGTGGCATCATCATCGGCGTCGCCCAGCAGAACATGGGCTTCATGGATGCCGCGCGTGTCTACACGCTGCTCACGGTCGGTGACGGCCTGGTCACGCAAGTCCCCGCGCTCATCGTCTCGACCGCCGCCGGCCTGCTCGTGTCGAAAGCCGGCGTGTCAGGCGCCGCCGACAAGGCGCTCGCCAGGCAGCTCTCCGGCTATCCGAAGGCCCTCGGCATGTCGGGCGGCGTGATGATCCTGCTCGGCCTCCTGCCCGGCATTCCCATGCTGCCGTTCTTCATTCTCGGCGGCGGCGCCTCGGCGCTCGCCTGGTATGTCGCCAAGCGCGGTCCGATCGTCGAGGAGGAAGAACAGAAAGCCAGCGCTGCGGCGGCGGCCGCGGCGGCCGAACCGGCGGAAGAACCGATCTCGAACGCGCTGAAGATCGACGAGCTGAAGATTGAGTTGGGTTACGCGCTGCTGCCGCTGGTCAATTCGCCGGACGGCGGCGACCGCCTCACCGAGCAGATCAAGGCATTGCGCCGCGCCCTCGCCATCGAGATGGGCTTCGTCATGCCGGCGGTCCGCATTCTCGACAATGTGCAGCTCGAGGCCAATGTGTATTCCATCAAGATCAAGGAAGTGGAGGCCGGCACCGGCCGTATCTGGCCCGGCCAGTTCATGGTCATGGATCCGATGGGCGGTCAGGTGAATTTGCCCGGCGTGCACACGACCGAGCCCACTTTCGGTCTGCCGGCAACCTGGATCGACGCCGCGCAGAAGGAAGAGGCGGCGGTGCGCGGCTACACGGTGGTCGATGCCGCGACCGTGCTCTCCACCCACCTCACCGAACTCCTGAAGAACAACACCGCCGACCTCCTGTCCTACGGCGAGGTGTCGAAGTTGTTGAAGGAATTGCCGAAGGAACAGAGCGAACTGGTCAAGGACATCATGCCCGGCCAGATCACCATGTCCGGCGTGCAGCGGGTGCTGCAACTGCTGCTATCCGAGCGCGTCTCGATCCGCGATCTCTCCACCATCCTGGAGGGTATCGCCGACGCGCTGTCCTTCACCCGCAACCCGTCCAGCATTGCCGAGCATGTGCGCACGCGGCTTGCTCGTCAGATCTGCGCGCAATACACGACCCCGTCCGGCTATCTGCCGCTCATTGGACTGTCGCCGAAATGGGAACAGGCCTTTGCCGATTCCATCGTCGGCCAGGGCGATGAACGCAGCCTCGCTATGCAGCCCTCGCGGCTGTCCGAATTCATCACCCTGGTCCGCGAGCGGTTCGAGGAAGCGGCCCGGCAGGGCGAGAACCCGGTGCTGGTTACTTCCGCCGGCATCCGGCCCTTCGTGCGCGGCATCACCGAAAGGTTCCGCGCCCAGACCACCGTGATGTCGCAGGCGGAAATCCACCCGCGAGTGCGGTTGAAGACGGTCGGCGGCATCTAATAGCGGTCACACCCGCATCAAGGCAGCGTGAACTCCCTATGGACACACTTGGAACCGGAGACGGGGCTCCTACGTTTCTTATGTGCAGCGGGGATGGCGGGAGCCCTTCTTGCTCTGGCCTCAAGTGCCTGCTGCAGAAGGGATTTCCGGGCCTGTGGAACCGGTTTGAACCCGCGTTCCGCCGGCTGCGACAAAAGGCAAACGGGTTTTGCGCCATGAATAATTCGTCGCTGACCAGTGCAGATTCGTCGACCCACCTGAAGGTGGTGGTGGTGTCGCTGATCGCCGGCATTCTGGTGATCGGGATCGGCATTGCCGCCAGCCCCACCGTCCATCAGAACGGCGTCAATGCCACCCGCATGGAAGCGACCGGGCCCGTGATCCGTGCCGGCAAGCCGATAAGCGTATCTGCGGGAGAGGCTCCGACCATTCGTTGATTTCGGAAAAGATTTTCGTCCAGTGATCCGGTGACAGGTGACCACACGTTGAACCTCTGAACGCGCCCTCCCCCAGGGCGCGTTTTTTCTCTTGCCGGAGGACAGCTCCATCCTCTCCTCCGCTTTGCGATTGAGAATGCCGCGGCTCAGAATTTACCCGTCATGCCCATGCGGATGGTCCGGCCCGGAGAGGGCATGAAACCGTTGCTCAGAGGATTGACGTAGTAAATATCTGTCAGGTTTTCCGCCGTGACCTCCAGACTGATGTTGTCGGTCAGCTTGTAGGTCATGAACGCATCGAGCAGCGTGTAGGGATTCCACAGGATCGGCGCTACGAGAGTCGAAGCGCCTTGCACGGTCCCTCCGACCTCAGCCGCGCGCGGCCCAACATGGCTCACCCGGCCGCCAATCATCAGCAGATCGTCGAAGAACTTCTGCGAGACCGTCAGGCTTGCCATGTATTTGGGAGGAATATGATTGGCGGCATAGTCCGCAGGCAACGATGCGTTGGAGCAGGAGCTGGCTGTCAGGCAGAATTCCGCCTTTGTGTAATAGTTGCCGGCAACTTCTATCGAAAGGCCGTTGATGTCATACCGACCTGACGCCTCGATGCCGGAGAATTTTGCGGCATAGATATTCTTCGCCACAAGATAATACAAAACCGGCGAAGGATAAGGCATCGCGACACGCGAGATATAGTCCTCGATATTGCTGTCAAAATAAGAAACCTTCAGACGCGCCTTATCCGATGGGGTCAAGACTCCGTCTTTCATAAAGTTAAGGCCATATTCCCAAGTCTTCGAACGCTCGGGCTTGATATTCGGATCCACATACAAGGCATAGGCGCCGACCGATTCCATCAGGCTGGGCGTGCGCAATCCTTCCGAATAAAGCGTGTAAAGCTCGAGTCCCTTAGAGAGCGTGATTGTTGCGCCGACATTCGGGCTCACACCATCGCCGGTCCGCGTCCGGGTTTGACCAGGCAAGTTGCCTATCACAACGGAGGGTTGGGCGCGGTCGGTCGTGGAAAAATGCTGATAGCGAAGTCCCCCGGTCAGCTTCAACCAATCGAACGGTTTCAGATCGGCCTTTGTAAAGAAAGCCGCTTCCTCACGCTTGCCGTCGCGCGGCTTGAACTCCTCAAGAAAGACGGTCAGGTCGGTCGGCGCGGTGCTTTCGTTCAAATAGGAGCCGCCGTATTCCCACGTTACGTCTCCAAGCGATGTCGCAAAACGCGCCGTATTGCTGAGATCGCTGCCCCACATCCGCGTGTCTGCCCCGACCAGAGTGCGGGCCACGTTCGAGGGCGGGCGCCCCACCTGGGCAAGCTTGAGGCTGCTGGCCGATGTCGGGACGCGCGAATCAAGCGCGGTTCCCCACGTATTCCATTTGAAATCGATGAGATCGTTATCGGCCGGATTCCAGCGGTAACGGCTGGTGAGGGTATCGACCTGGACGGTCGACAACCAGCGTTGATAAGCCGGAGTGTAATTGTCGCCGACTTCCGAGGAGCGCACCTCTCCCTGCTCGCTGCGAAAGCCGAGATAGCTGAATTCAACCGTGTTGCCTTCGTTCAATCGCACCTTTGCCTTGACCAGGCCAGACGTCGTATCCGTGGATGAATTGAGAACCTGCTCTCCATGACGGTAAACAGTGAGCCCGGTGTTCCTGTAGTAATTGGGATAGTTCGTGCAGAAGACGGTGCTGATATAATTCTGGCAAATTTGCACAGGACCGACATTGCCGCTGCTTGCGCCGGCGCGCCCGTGTGTGCCTGCATAGTAATTGCCTGTCTTCCTCCGGGCATAGGCAGCAGTGATATCGACCAGTTCGGTGCGCGCCCCGAGCGCGATGCTGCCGTAACCATCCGTCGGCTCGAACAGACCTGGCCGGTCCATGCCAACGGAGCTCGGCGCGGCAGGCGGCTGGCTATGATTTCCTCTCGACCCGAAGCCGCCCATCGTTCCATATTGCGGCACGTTCGAGGTATTGGTGTTGAAACCCGCCTTGAACTTGATGCCAAACTTCTCACCTGGCTTGACGATGTCGTCGACGCCGATCGTATGCATGCTGACCGTGCCGCCAATGCCGCCGAGCGGCCCATTGCTGGGCCCACGCTGAATGTCGATGCTGCTTAGCAAATCGATATCGACATAAGTGCGGTTGGCCACGCCCTGATAGCCCTGATAGGCCGTGGTCGCGTTCATGGCGCCGTCGATAGTGACAGGAACGCGACCGACCCCCTGCAGGCCGCGAATATTGACATCGATGCCGCTGCCGTTTCTTGCGTCCCCGGACATCACGCCCGGTACGCCGCGAAAGACATCTGCGGGTGAGGTGCCGCGAAAGTGCTCGATGGTTTCCCCCGAGATGTGGCTGACCGAGCCTGACGTTTCATAAGGCCGGTCCGCGCTCTTGATTCCCCCTTGAACGTCGATGGGGTCCAATGGAATGGCGCCATCCTGTGCCAATGCACTGGCCGCATCCGAAGGATCAAATATGCGGACCGTGTTCGCACCCGTGAACGTGTATTGCAGACCGGTTCCGGCGAGCAGCCTTGCGATGGCCTCGCTCTGCTTCAGAAGTCCGCCGACGCCTGCGGTGCGTTTGCCTCTGGTCAACTCGCTCGGATACAGCAGCCGGAGATTGGCTTGCCGTCCCAGGCTGAGCAATCCCGCTTCCAGGCTGCCGGCCGGAACCGACACGTTTGCCCTGTCGGCGGACGAATTATGCGCCTCTTGCGCCGCCCCCGCGCCATTCCAGGCCAGCAACGTTAGACCGACCAATCCAGCCCTGCCGACTTGGCCGCAATGCCCTCTCAACCAACCGATAGACGTCATCTCAATCCGTACCCTTTGCTCAAGGGGCCAGCACCCTGCCCCCTGATGACGAAGAGTCGGATGGCGGGCGCCTCCTGACGTCTGCGAGGAAAAATTATCGGGATTGAACAATTATAATTATGCTGGTCAGCCGCGTGACCCGCACTGGAAGGTTTTCTGCCAGGGCATGCAGCACCTGGTCGGTATCGGTCACATCAAAAATTCCGGATACCGATCTGTCGGCCGCCGCTTGATCGAGCACGATGATCCGGCCGCTCCTGTAACGTTCCAGCGCGGCAAGAACATCGCGCAAGGGCCGTTCGGAGAATATCAGCTTGCCATTGCGCCAGGCGGTTTCAGCAGCGACGTCGGCCGTCGCTGCAAGAAGGCGTCCCTGCGTCGTGAGACTTGCCACATCGTTCGCATTCAGGACGACCCGATCGTCGCGCCCCGTCACCTCGACCTGTCCCTGTTCGACCTTCACATCGTCGAGATATCCGTTCGAGGCTGACCGCATGCTGTATCGGGTGCCGCGAGCAACCGCCCTCAGATTGTCGCTCTGGCTGATGAACGGCCGCTCGGGGTTTTTCGCAACGCTAAAAAATGCCTCTCCGCGCAACAGCTTGATCCGTCGTTCGCCGTCGCTGTATCGCACAATGATTGCGGTATCGGTGTTCAGATCAATCTGCGTGCCGTCGGTCAGCGTCACGCTGCGAACCTGCCCAATGCCCGTGTAATAGTCGGCCCGCAACCGGTCGATGATGCCAAGCCTGTACAGCGCTGCCGACAGCGCTACGATCAAACCCAAGGCAATGATATTGCCCACTTTCGGCCGTCGCCGTTTGCGCAACGATTCAAGGCCAGCCGAAATCGGGACGTCTTTCAGATCGCCCCAGAGCTTGCGCAAATCCTCATAGGCTTCTTGGTGATGCCGATCCCGCTGGAGCCAGATCTGGAATTCGCGACGATCCTTCTCCGTTGCATCGCTGGATTGCAGGCGCGCGACCCATCCGGCCGCCTCCTCCGCAATTCTGCGATCGATAGCCCGTTCGCGCCGACTCGCCATCCCCTCTTCCTATCCAACCGGCAGCGGCTGGCAAGGACAACCTCCTTCCTCCATGTGAAAGCGCAGATTCAGAATCTCTGCCGGAATATTCTAGAAAATAAGCTCGGCGCGTATTTCCCGGCAACGCATCAAGGCCTTGATGATGTGCTTTTCGACCATGTTGCGGGAAATCCCAAGCCTGTCTGCGATTTCGCCGTTCGGCATGCCGTGCAGACGGCTGAGAATGAAGACTTCCTGGCAGCGGTTCGGCAGATTCTCAATCGCACGCGCCATCAGAACGAGGCATTGTCTGCCGTTGAGGATACGCTCCTGCGACGGGCTATCGGCCGGCTGATCCTCCGCAGCGATCTCCGGCAAAAACAATTGGGAGTCAGCAAGAGAG
>JAEWCJ010000122.1 GCA_023390695.1 Pseudomonadota bacterium
ATATTATTTCCCCGCCGCGGGCGCGCGCGGCGCGCCGCACCGCAAGATGTCCTTCACCGTGCCGACCGGAAATTTCGGCGACATCTTCGCCGGCTATGTCGCCAAACGCATGGGCCTGCCGGTCGACCGGCTGATCGTGGCCACCAATACCAATGACATCCTGGCGCGCACCCTGGCGACTGGCATCTACGAGCAGCGCGACGTGGTGGCGACCTCCTCGCCGTCGATGGACATTCAGGTCTCGTCCAATTTCGAACGTCTGCTCTTCGAAGCCAATGGCCGCGATGCGGGCGCGGTGCGCGCGCTGATGAATTCGCTGGCGCAATCGAAACGGTTCACGGTGGCGCCACAGGCGCTGGCGGCGATCCGCTCCGAATTTTCCGCCGATCGTGCCGGCGAGGAGGAAGTCGCCGCCACCATCCGCACCATCTTGCGCGAGACCGGACAACTGATCGATCCGCATACGGCCGTCGGCGTCGCCGTCGCCGAAAAGGAACAGCGCGACCCGGCTCTGCCGATGATCGTGCTGTCCACCGCGCATGCCGCGAAATTCCCGGAGGCGGTGCAGGCCGCCTGCGGCGTCAAGCCGGCCTTGCCGGAATGGCTCGGCGACCTCGAACAGCGTGCCGAGAAGGTCACGCATCTGCCGGCCGACCAGAACCAGATTGAACGTTGCGTACTCGCGGCCAGCCGCGCCGCGAAAGAAGGAGCCGCCGCATGAGCGTTGAAGTCACCACCCTGCCCTCGGGGCTCACTGTCGTGACCGACGCCATGCCGCATCTGGAAACGGCTTCGCTCGGCGTCTGGGTGGGTTCCGGAAGCCGCGATGAATTTCCGCAGGAACACGGCATCTCCCACCTGCTCGAACACATGGCGTTCAAGGGCACGAAGCGCCGCAGCGCGCGGCAGATCGCCGAGGAGATCGAGGCGGTCGGCGGTGACCTGAACGCCGCGACCAGCATCGAAACCACGACCTATTATGCGCGCGTGCTGAAGGCCGACGTGCCGCTGGCGCTCGACGTCCTGTCCGACATCCTCGCCAATCCGACCTTCGACATCGACGAGCTGACGCGCGAACACAACGTCATCGTGCAGGAAATCGGCGCGGCCGAAGACACGCCCGACGACATCGTGTTCGACCATCTTCAGTCGACCGCATTTCCCAATCAACCGGTCGGCCGCTCGGTGCTTGGCACGCGCGAAAGCGTCTGCTCGTTCACAGCCGACAGTCTGCGCGCCTATCTCACGCGCAATTACCGTGCTCCCGACATGGTGGTGGCGGCGACGGGTGCGGTCGATCACCAGGCGATCCTCAACCAGGTCGACAGTCTGTTCGCAAACTTCGACGGACCGGCTGGACCGCAGCCGCAAGCCGCGCGGTATAACGGCGGCATCTATGTCGAAAAGCGCCCGCTCGAACAGGCTCATCTGGCTCTCGCACTCGAAGGTCTGCCGCAACGCGACCCCGCGCTGTTCAGTCTGCAGGTCTTCACCAACGTTCTCGGCGGTGGAATGTCGTCGCGGCTGTTCCAGGAAGTGCGCGAGGTACGCGGGCTCTGCTACACCATCTCGGCCTTTCACATGCCGTATTCGGACACGGGTGTCTTCGCGCTCTATTCGGGGACCGATGACAACGACGCTGCCGAATTGATGAAGGTGGTCATCGACGAAACCGCCCGCGCGGCGGAGACGATCACGGAAGAGGAAGTGGCTCGCGCCAAGGCGCAGATGAAGGCCGGCCTGTTGATGGCGCTGGAAAGCTCGAGCGCACGCGCCGAGCAGATCGCGCGCCAGATCATGGTGCATGGACGGGTCATTCCGACTTCGGAACTGATCACCAAGATCGACGCCGTTACCGTCGACAGCGCACGCGCCGCCGGCCGCTCGTTGATTGCGCGCAGCCGTCCCGCCATCGCCGCCCTCGGACCGGGCCGCGGCATCGACCGCGCCGCGGCGATCGTGGAGAATTTCGCAAAGCTTGCTGCCTGATGGTGCGGAGCGTTCAGAACCGGCATAGTGCGCTCGGGACAGAACGGCCTTGCGTTAATGGCGTCGGAAAGCGAGGTGAAGCTGCCATGGCTTTCTTTCGCAGTGTGCCCTCGACGGAACAATTTCCTGGTATTCAGGGCGACGGGGTATATCTGCGCGCGCCGCAATTTTCCGATTTCCCGGAATGGGCGGCCTTGCGCGAAGCAAGTCGCAGCTTCCTCACGCCCTGGGAGCCGGTCTGGCCCGCCGACGATCTGACGCGGGCAGCCTTCCGGCGACGTCTGCGGCGTTACGGCGAGGACATCCGCAACGACTTCGCCTATCCGTTCTTCATCTTCGACCGGCCGCACAATCATCTGGTCGGCGGCCTGACCATCGCCAATGTCCGCCGCGGCGTCGCACAGTCCGGCAGTGTCGGCTACTGGATCGGCGCTCCCTTCGCCCGCCAGGGCTACATGACGCGCGCGGTCCGCGCCGTGATCCCCTTTTGCTTCGAAGGGCTGCGGCTGCACCGGATCGAGGCCGCCTGCATTCCCACCAACACGGCGTCAATCAGCCTCCTCGAAAGGAACGGCTTCCGGCGCGAGGGCTATGCCCGCGAATATCTCTGCATAGACGGTGTCTGGCAGGACCATCTGCTCTATGCCCGGCTCCGGCAGGATGTCGGCGCTTAACCAGTTTGGCGGTGCGGCATGCCAACGCCTTGGGCAGGCCACGATGCCGGTGCTATAAAAAGCGGGGGCCGCCTTCTGCGGATCATGTCGGGACAAGCGGATGTACGGATTTGAGTCAGGCTGCAATCGGATGTGCCGCGTCGGCGCATCGCTGATCGCTCTCGCTGCAGTCATCGCAGCCGGCGGCTGCTCCTCGGGCAGTTCCGGATTGTCGTTCGGCGAGCGGTTCAATCAGGCCGCCGAATCCGGCAGCACCGTCGCGCAGGCTGCGCCGACAGCGGAATCCTCGACCGTGTCGTTCTGTCCCGGCGTTGACGTGCGTCCGGGCGCATCGTCGCTGGCTTACAACGCGTCCGGCGCTCAGGGCGCGCTCGCCCTCCGCTATCAGGCAACGCTGGGGCAGACGGCCCGCGAATGCCATGCGGTCGCCGGCAATCTGAACATGAAGGTTGGTGTCCAGGGCCGCATCATTCTTGGCCCCGCTGGTGGACCGGGAACAATCGAGGTGCCGCTGCGGCTGGCACTGGTCGAGGAAGGTCCCTCTCCCAAGACCCACTGGACCAAACTCTATCGCATTCCGGTGACCATCGCGGAGGGCGTTCCCAATGTCGCCTTCACGCATGTGGAAGAAGATCTGACCGTGCCGATGCCGGCGGGCAATACCATTGAATCCTATGTCGTCTATATCGGCTTCGACGCGCTCGGCGCCAAGGAACAGCCGGCGAAGAAACCGCCGCAGCGCAGGCGCACCCAACCGACCGGATAGACTGCGGATTTCGGCAGCCGTCCTCAGTAGCCGCGCACGGCAAGGACGGCGCTCTTGAGAGCCCGCATGTCGTGAATGACCGCGCGGGCGCCCGCCTTCTCCAATTCCGCCGCAAGATCAAGCGAGGCGTGGGTGCCTCCGACATAACCCACCGCACGCATGCCCGCGGCAACGGCCGCGCTGACGCCGGCCGCTGAATCTTCCACGACGACACACTCCTCCACATCGACGCCAACGGTCGCCGCCGCGTGCAGGAACAGGTCCGGCGAGGGCTTGCCAGCCTGGACATCGCTGGCCGAAAACAGGTTGGCGCCGAAGTAACGCCGCAGATCGGTGACCTCGAGGCTGAGCTTGATCCGCTCCATCTGCGACGAGGATGCGACGCATTTCGGCCCGCGCAGCCACGACAGCGCGTAATCCACATGCGGCGTGGCCCGCAATTCCTGGCGCAGCCGGCTCGCAGTGGCATAAAAGACGTTGGAGGCAAAATTCCGCGGCAAGTTCACGCCGATGGCGGCTTCAACCTCGGCAAACACGTCGGTCGGACGACGGCCGGTGAAATAGCGGGCGATGACCTGCGGCGTGGCGTCAATACCGACGCGCTGCAGTTCCTGGGCCAGCACAGCGGTGGCAATTGGCTCGCTGTCGACGAGCACCCCATTGCAATCGAAGATGATCACAGGGACCCCCTCCGGACCGGCTCGCGCCGGACGCCCCGTCTTCACCCGATGATTCGAATTACTGAGTCATAAATACTGTGAATAGTGCGACACATGTCAACGCCTGGTAGCAGAAATCAACAGATTCGCTTTGCCCACCATCAAAAAAGCCGGGTTTGACCCGGCTTTTTACGCAAAGAAATCTGTGAAACTCCGCGAGGAGCGGCGGCTCAATTGAGCTTCTTCCGCACGTCCTCGATACCTTGGGCGATGAGCGTATCCGCCACCTTCCCCTTGGCCGACTGCACCAGAATCTTCTCGGCGGCGCTGGTCGCTGCTTCCGCGGCAGCGGTGCGCACATCCGCCAGCGCCTGCGCTTCGGCCTGGGCGATCTTGGTCTCCGCCATCTTGGTACGGCGGGCAACAAATTCCTCAAGCCGCGCTTGCGCTTCCTGCGCCAGACGCTCGGCATCCGCCTTGGCGTTGGCGACGATCTCGTCGGCTTCCTGCTGGGCGTTGGCCGTCTTCTGCTTGTATTCGGCCAACAGCTTGGCGGCCTCGTCCTTCAGCCGGCGGGCCTCATCGAGCTCGGCCTTGATCCGCGCGGCGCGCTGATCGAGCGCACCGAGGATGGCCTTGTGGGCACCGAACCAAGCCACGACGACGAAAAACAGAACGAACGCCACCGCCACCCAGAACTCAGGCGTCATCAAGATGTCCATCGGACTGACCTCACTGCTTCAGGCTGTCGGCGACCGCCTCGACAACCGCTTTCTCAGGAGGCGCCGAACCGATCAGACGCTCCACAATGGAGGACGCCGCATCGACGGCAATGCTGCGGACATTGCCCATCGCCGTCGCCTTGGTCCCGGCAATGGTTTTTTCCGCCTGTTCGAGCTTCTGGTGGAGACTGGCTTCCAGCGCCTTGCGACGCTCTTCCGCTTCCGCCATCAGACCGTCGCGGGTCTTGGCCGCGATGGTCTGTGCATTGGCGCGGGCTTCCGCCAGCGTCTTCTCGTAAGCGGCCATCGCGGCTTCGGTCTCATCCTTCAGGCGCTGGGCCTCGGCGAGATCACCCTCGATCCGGCCCCTGCGCGCTTCGATGATTCCGGCCACGCGCGGCAGCGCGAGACGCGACATCAACAGATACAGCAGGACAAATGTGATCGCGAGCCAGATCAACTGGGACGCGAATGTTTCCTGGTTGAACGGAGGAAATGGCGGCTTGCCGCCAGGCACTTCCGTATGCGCGCTCGTCGCCATCGTTAGGCCCACCCTGAACCATCGCGCGACCGGACGAACCGCCCGCGCGTACGGTTCCGTTGTCGTATTAGACTGCGAACAGCAGCAGCAGCGCGATCAGCAGCGAGAAGATGCCGAGCGCTTCGGTCACGGCAAAGCCGAAAATCAGGTTGCCGAACTGGCCCTGAGCAGCCGACGGATTGCGCAGAGCCGAGGACAGGAAGCTGCCGAAGATGTTGGCAACGCCGACAGCCGCACCGCCCATGCCAATGCAGGCAAGACCGGCACCAATGTACTTTGCTGCGACCGGATCCATTTAGAAAACTCCTTCTTTCGTTGTCCGTAGAGATAGGTTTCGGGCGTCAATGGCCCGGGTGGAGGGCATCGTTGAGATAGATGCAGGTGAGAATCGTGAAGACGTAGGCCTGCAGGAACGCGACCAGGAATTCCAGCGCGGTCAGACCGACGGTCAGCGCCAGCGGCAATGTGGCGCCGGCCCAGCCGATGGCGCCGAGGCCGCCCAGCATGGTCACGAAGCTGGCGAACACTTTCAGCGTGATGTGACCTGCGAACATGTTGGCGAACAGACGCACCGAATGCGAGATCGGGCGCGACAGGAACGACAGCACTTCGATGAAGGTGATCAGCGGCAGGATGTAGATCGGAATTCCGCTCGGCACGAACAGCTTCAGGAACTTGAAGCCGTGCTTGTAAAGGCCGGCGAGCAGCACCGTAAAGAAGACCAGCAGCGCCAGAGCTGCGGTGACGACGATGTGGCTGGTCACCGTGAATGAGCCGGGGATGAGCCCGATCATGTTCACCGCCAGGATGAACATGAACAGCGTGAACACCAGCGGGAAGAACTTCATGCCTTCCGTGCCGGTGGAACTCTTTAATGTATCGGCGACGAATTCGTAGGACAGCTCGGCCAGCGATTGCAGGCGGCCGGGGATCACCGCGCGGCGGCCGGTCGTGCCCAGCATCAGCAGCGAGATCACCGCAACGGCAATCACCATAAACAGCGACGAATTGGTGAAGGCGATTTCGTGCCCACCGATCTGCCCAAGGGTGGCGATCTTCTTGATCTCGAATTGCGCGATTGGATCGGCCATGGCCGCGTCAGGTCCTTCAGGTGTCGCCGGCAGCGGCGAGCATCACGTCTTGTCTACGTCGTTTCCGGGGGTTTTGCCCCCGGCCGCCAGCCCGGCTGCGCGCATCACGTTGAGAACGCCTGCAGCGAAACCGAGCAACACAAACACAATCATCCCCCACGGCGCGATCTGGAGCCACCGATCGAGCAGATAGCCGATCAAGGCTCCACCAATCACACCGCCGACAAGCTCTGAAGACAGCCGAAAGCCGCGTGCCATGGCCGACGAGTCGGAGCTCGCTCTGTCCCCGGATGGCGCCTTTGCGGGCTTGCCCGTCTCGGCCTTACCGAGCTGGGTGCCGAGACTCCGGAGCCTTGCGGAGAAAGAAGCCTCGTCGGCTGCCCGGCCTTCCAAACCGTCCCTGTCGCGTTTGCCGTCGCTCATGCTTCCGACACTCGCGCCGTTTCAGGGGGTTGAACAATCCTTGCAGTCCTTGAAGCCGCGCGGACCATACTGATGGGGTCATAGCGAGTCA
Organism: Pseudomonadota bacterium; assembly: GCA_023390695.1. The sequence goes on from JAEWCJ010000122.1 coordinate 6,957, forward strand.
AGAATTGCTGCACCGCCAAGACCGGACGAAAAGCGCATAAATATCAAATGCTTGAATTACCCCGCCGCCCCGACAGAAGGTCGCAGTCCACGGCTTGGCATCAGATCGTGATATGAGTTGCGCCATTGGTTCGACGCGGTTGCCGAT
>JAEWCJ010000183.1 GCA_023390695.1 Pseudomonadota bacterium
TCTGTGCCGGCCTTGGTCTTGAGAACGGACCTGGTTTTGGATTGTGAGGAATTGGCGATGAGCGACAAGACACCGTTGCGGCCCAAGGCGAGCGAGTCGGTGGCGTGGAATTTCAAGCTGCTGGCGCATCACGAGTTGCAGGGTTTCGGCGGGATGGGCGAGGGGCTCTCGGTTCAGATCGCCAGGGACGGCCGTCGCATTCTCTGGCTCGCGCACGAAAGTGCGCCGAAGAATTTCACGGCGGTCGACGTCACCGATCCACGCAATCCGAAAGTGGTGGTTCAGACCGAACTGCCGCAAAGCTACATGCGCTCGAATTCGCTGGAAGTGGTCGGCGACATCATGGTGGTCGCCTATCAGTGCCAGAAGGTCGGACAGCAGCCGGCCGGGTTCGAATTGTTCGATATTTCCGTACCGGAAAATCCGAAATCGATCGCCTTCGTGGATCGGTCCGGACCGTATTCGCGCGGTGTGCATCAGCTCTGGTTCGCCGACGGCGAGTACGTGCACATGGCGGCGGGTGCGCCGGACTTCGAGGCGACGCATCCGCTCGACGATCAATTTTACCAGATTTTCGATGTCCGCAATCCGTCGAAACCGGCCGAGATCGGGCGCTGGTGGCTTCCCGGCACGCGTAAGGGCGACGACGTGCCGCCGCCGGCGCGGCATCAGAAGCCGCTCTACGACATGGGCAACCGCGCGCACAACACCAACGTCTATCCGCAGCGTCCGGACCGTTGCTATCTCGGCTACATCGATGCCGGGATGTTCATCATGGACATTTCCGACAAGTCGCGGCCAAAGCCGATCGCGCATTGGGACAACTCGCCGCCCTATCACGGCTTCACGCATACCATCCTGCCGCTGTTCGAGCGCGACCTCCTGGTGATGACCGATGAATCGGTGGTCGACGGCGCGGACGACTGGCCGAAGCTGATCTGGATTCTGGACGCGCGCGAGGAAACCAAGCCCATTCCGATCTCGACCTGTCCGCTGCCGGCGCGGGATGCCTTCGCTGGCCGCGGCGGCCGCTTCGGCGCGCACAATATTCACGAGAATGTACCGGTGCCGACATCATGGCAGTCGGACCAGATCGTGATTGGCACGTTCTTCAATGGCGGCCTGCGCGCCTACGACATCTCCAACGCCTATCAGCCCAAGGAGGTCGGCGTATTCGTGCCGCCGGCTCCGGCCCTGGCGCCGACCGGCGCAATCCAGCTCAACGACGTGTTCGTGGACGAGCGCGGTATCGTCTACACGGTCGATCGTCATGTGGGCGGGCTGTATATTCTGGAAATGGATTTCTGAGCCACACCGTCATGCCTGTGCTTGTCGTGGGAAGCCGCGTCGTCTTCCCCGTCGGGGCGTGGATGACCGGGACAAACCGGCCATGACGATGGGAAGGCTATCGATGCAACAGCTCTTCCAGTCCCCGCAAGCCGGCCCTTTCGGCCGCCGCCTGCGTCATTCCCGCGGGGCGCGCGTCCCGGTGACGGTGGTCACCGGCTTTCTCGGCGCCGGCAAGACCACGCTGGTGAAGCATTTTCTGCAAACCCCCGACGGCCATGGCACGGCGGTCGTCGTCAATGAATTCGGGGCGACAGGGATTGACGATGCGCTGCTGCGCGCGAGCGCCGACGAGACCGTGCTGCTCGGCAATGGCTGCCTGTGCTGCAACGTCCGCTCGGATCTGCAGAATGCCTTGCGCCGGCTGGTCAGCGAGCGCGATCGCGGCGAGGTTCCGCATTTTGCCAGGGTGGTCATCGAGACCAGCGGCCTTGCTGACCCAAGCCCGATCCTGAGCACATTCGCGACCGATCGCGCCCTGGGCGGGGAATTTCATGTCGGCAGTGTCGTTGCCGTGGTGGACGCGGTCAACGGCTCCGCCACGCTGGAAGCATTCCCCGAAGCGCGCCGACAGGTCATGCTGGCCGATCGCCTGATCCTGACCAAGACGGATCTGGCCGATGCGGCGGCGGTGCAGGTCCTCGTCGACAGGCTGCGTGATCTGAACGCGCGGGCCACGATTGAGAGCGTGACCAATGGTCAGGCCGATCCGGGTTGCTTCCTCGAGAACCATGATCCCGTAGGCGGGATGCCGGCCGGCTTTGTTGCCGAGGCGGTGCATGGCGACGACATCCGCAGTTTTGTCCTGACCGAGGACGCGCCGCTCGATTGGGCGGTGTTTGCACGAACCATGGATACGCTGATCGGCTTGCGCGGCCCTGACCTGTTGCGGGCGAAAGGCTTCCTTGATGTACAGGGCTGCGCCGGGCCGGTGCTGGTGCAGTTCGTGCAGCACCTCGCGCATCCGCCGGTGGAACTGACCGCCTGGCCGGAGGGACAACGCAGCAGCCGCGTTGTGTTCATCACCCGGAATATGGCGGAGCGTGAGATTCGCGCCTTGTTCGAGGCCGTGCGCGCGCTGGCCCGTTAGCGGGTCACGCCGTCCAGCACGCCCCGGATATAGCCGATGTTGCGCGCCGCGGTCGCCGGACCGTCCGGGATATAAATGAACGGCTCAACCCCGATGGCGCCGCTATAGCCAACGTCGTGGAGAGCCGTGACGATGGGACCGAATTTCAGATCGCCTTCGCCGGGACCGCGCCGGTTCGGATCGTTGAAATGCACATGGCCGATTAATCCAGTCGGCACATAGCGCCGGATCAGCTCCGGGATCGGCGCCTTTTCAAACGCACCAGCAGCCGAGCAATCGATCATGGTCATGATCGCCGGGCTGCCGATCGCTTGCACGATAGCGATGGCTTCATCGATGGTGTTGATGAAATTTGCAGCCGGTGGCGCCAGCGCCTCGATGCAATAATGCACGCCGGCCTGTTCGGCGGCCGGCGCCATCGCGGCCCAGCATTCGATCGCCCGCTTGCGGCCGTCCGCCTCGTCGCCGGTTTCCAGCCGGCGTTGCGCAGGCGAGCCGTGGACCAGAGTCTTGCCGCCGAGATCGGCTGCCAGATCGCAAAGCCGCTTCATGACGTCGATGGTCTTTTCGCGCTGCGCCGCATCCTTCGAGGTGATGGAAAGACCTTCCGGGGCGCGCAGGATGTAATGCAGCCCGGTGATCGGCACGCCGGCGTCCGCCGCGATCCGGCGCAATTCGGCACGCCGTTCGGCCGGCATCAGATGTGGTTCGCTGGAGACGGTCAGCGGCGCCAATTCGATGCCGTCATAGCCCAGATGATGCGCCACCTCGCACTGGCGTGCGAAATCGTAGTCGGCGAGCACTTCGTTGCAGAGCGAGATTTTCATGTATGGCCTTATAATTTCTGCCGGAAATTATGCCAGCGCTCCGAGGGAGTCGGATCGTTCGACTGACGCGTGCGGCTCGGCACACTAAAGCCGGTCGTTATCAGGGAACGCGCAGATCGATCAATCCGCGAAGGGTAGCCTGCATGATCGTCCCGATATGCAACTGGGACGGAAATTCCCCCGCGGTGATGAGCGATGCAAGCTCCGATGTGGAGACGAGTTTCACCTCCAGCCCCGCTTCCCCACGAAAGGCCGCGGCGCGCTCGCCGGTCTCGACGAAGAACGAATGCAGACGGTTGCTGAGGCGGCCCGTGCAGGGGGCGGTGACGCCGAGCGGGCGCAGCGTCTGCACCGGATAGCCGGTCTCTTCCAGCAACTCCCGCCGGCAAGCCGCTTGCGCGTCTTCGCCGTCGTCGACCATTCCGGCGGGCAATTCCCATGTGAATTGCTCCAGCGCCGGCCGGAATTGTCTGACGATCGGGATTCTGCCGTCCGGCGTCCGTGCCAGAATGGCGACGTAATCGGACTGAACCACGGCGTAATAGGTTTCGGTCTTTCCGTCCGGCGCAGACGCGACATCGCGTTCGACAATCGTCATCCAGGGCGAATGCCGGGACAGTCTGCGGCCGGTGATCTTCGGCCAGTCGTCAGCCATAGGCCGCTGTCCGCGCCGTTGATGATTTCAGCTCGACGCTTTCGGGCGGCCGCCGCAGATAGGTCGTCGCGAATGCGTAAGCGTACCAGCGCAGATAGGCGGGCAGCCAGGACAGCACCCGGAACCGGCTGGTGCCGTGCTGGCGTTCGAACCAGTTCGCCGGAACCTCGCCGATCGGCCAGCCCAGCCGGTGCGCCTTCACCAGCAATTCGATGCTGTAGCAGAATCCGGAATCGGACTCGATGGGAATGCGGTCCAGTGCCCGGCGGGAGAACAGGCGAAAGCCGTTGCTGGCGTCGCGCACCGGCAGGCGCGCCAGGTGATGCAGCGTGAAGCTGCCGGCCCGCACCAGAAACGCCTTCAGCCAGGGGCAGCCGACCATGCTGCCGCCGCGCATGAAGCGGCTGGCGCAGACGATGTCGCATCCGGCTTCCGCCTTGCGCACCATGGCGTCGAGGATGCCGGCATTGTAGTCGTCGTCCGCCGGCATCACGAGCACGAACGGCGCTTCGGCCTCCGCAAAGCCGGTCATGATTGCGCCATGCGCGCGGTGCCCGCGGTTCCGCACGAAGCGGACCGGCGTCTTGGGAAACTGAGCGCGGTTGTTTTCGATCGCCGGGAGCGTGTCGTCGCTCTCCATATCGTAGCAGATCAGCACGCGCACCGGCGTCGTGACGTCCTTCTCGATCGCCGCGAGCGTCCGCAGGATGTTGGCGCCTTCGTTATAAACCGGGATGACGATATCGAGACGCGGGGCGCCGGCTTGCTCGGTCATGCGATGACGTTGGCCTTGGTCAGATGGCCCCAGACATCCATCACCGGTTTGCCGCCGAGGGGATCGTTCTTGTAGGCACTGTGCGGCGTGCACAGGATCAGAAGGTCGCTGCGCGCCACGACCTCGTCGAGCGACAGCAGATCCGGATCGGTGGTGACAAACGGATCGGTGGTCAGCACGTCGCGGGCGGAACTCAGCAGCGCCTTCTTGAACTTGTAGCTCAGCGAGGCGCGGACATCGTCGATCTCCGCCTTGAACGCCATGCCGAGCAGGCCCACCGTCATCTTGCTAAGGTCATAGCGCCGCTTCAGGTCCTCGATGACATCGAGCACCAGCCCCTCATTCACCAGCATGGCGGCGTGGCCGAGCCCGAACTGGTTGCGCGCGAAGGCGGCGAGCTGCATCGTGTCCTTGAACAGGCAGGGGCCGGCGGCATAGCCGGGGCGCGGCATGTTCTTGGAACGCGGATAATTGTGCTTCATCGCTTCCAGCACCCGCTGGTAATCGACGCCCGCCGATTTCGCGATCATGTAGAACTGGTTGGTTGCGGCGAATTCGATGTAGCGATAGGCGTTGTTGAACAGCTTGGCGAATTCCGCCTCGATCGGCTTCACGATGACGAGTTCGGGCGCGATCGTCTTGAACAGGGCGGCAGCTTCCTCTTCCGCTTCCGGTGTAGTGCCGCTGATGATCTGCGGCATCTCTCCCAATTCCTTGATGCCGTAACCCTGCACAACCCGCTCGGGGCAGAATGCGACCTTCAGCTTGCGGTTCTGGCGCTTAAGATGGGCGTCGAGCCAGTCGGTGGTGCCGGGGAATACCGTCGAGCGCAGCACCAGCAATTGTCCGTCGGCAAGATGCGGCAGCAGATCGTCGATGCAGTCCTGCACCACCTTGCCCACCGGATTGAGGAATTCATCGACCGGGGTGCCGATGGTGACGATCACCGGCCCGGTCTTCGAAATCTCGCCGGGCGTGTTGCTGAAGATTAGCCGCTTGTTGGCCAGCGCTCTCGCGAGCAGGGGTTCCGCGCCATATTCGATGAAAGGCAGCTTGCCGTCCGCCAGCGTGTTCAGCGTGTCGCGGTTGAGGTCGTTGATATTGACCGTCAGGCCGGCCTCGGCGAAAGCCAGCACCAGCGGAATTCCGACATGGCCGGCCCCGCCCACGACCGTCAGGTCGGCGGTTTGCGTTGTGGCGTCGCGTTCTGTGCCGAAAAAAGTACGTGCGAAATTCACGGTGTATTCCCCTGCAGTGGGGCATTATACCGCCTGAGCGCGCTCCTACAACGCGCGCGGCACGGGCAGGGGTGTAATTAACTGTCCGCGGAATCCCTTGGCCCGCAGCTTCGGCGCCAGTTCCTCGGCGATATGCCAGGAAAAGATGACCGCGCAGTCGGGCTGGTCCTCGAACAGGCGGGCCTCGTCCACGACCGGGATCAGGGTGCCGGGCATGTATTTGCCGATTTTCAGCGAGCCGGCGATTTCGCAGACATAGTCGATGATCGCCTCGTCCAGTCCGACATAGTTAATGAGGGTGGAGGCGCGCGAAGGCGCGCTGATGCCGGCGATGCGGGCGCCTTTTTCCTTCAGATCGCGCAGTAGCGTCAGCAGCCGCAATTTCGACAGCATGACGTCGTTGCGGAACTGCGACAGCCGCTGGCGCATGGCGTCGCCGGTGGGTTCTTTCGCCAGCATCTCCCCGACGCTGGCCTGAACCGGATAGGTGCCGCGCGGTGCCGCGTAGACGCGGATCGAGCCGCCATGCGTTGGGATTGGCCGCGCATGGAACACCTCGAGGCCGTGCATCTCGAGCAGCGCCTTGAGGCTGTGCAGCGAATAATAGCGCAGGTGCTCGTGATAGACGGTGTCGTATTGCAGCTTGTCGAGCAGCGGGATCAGATAATGCGATTCCGAAATGAATACGCCGTCCGGTCCGAGCAGTTCCACGATGCCGTCGACGATGGCGTGCACATCCTCGATATGGGCGAAACAATTGGCGGCCGTCACCACGCGTGCGGCACCATGCTCGCGCTTCACGTCGCGTGCGACGTTGAGGCCGAAATAATGCTGCAGGGTCGGGATGCCGCGTTCATTCGCGATATGTCCGACATCGGTCGGCTCGATGCCGAGCACGCGATGCCCGCCCTTCTGGAAATTGGAAAGCAGGGTTCCGTCATTCGAACCGATATCGATGACGAGGTCGTCCGGCCCGAGATTGAGCATGGCCTTTGCTTCGGCATGCAACTCGGCGAAATTGTCGCGCAGAATCCGGGTCATGCCGCTGGTGTAAGGATACTCGGGCGGGAAGATGATCACCGGGTCGACCGCCAGCCCGAGCTGAACCAGTTCGCACTCGCCGCAATACAGAACGGTCGTCGGAAACCAGGGCTGCTGGCGCGGCACCTCGCCGATGCGCACCATCTGGTTGACCGGCGGCATATAGCCGAGCGAGAGCGTGGTCTCGAGCCGGCTGTTGCCGCAGATCTGGCAGCATTCAACCGGAACGCTGGCGCCGGTGCCGGCCCCGCGGGCCACTTTGAACGACCGCAACATCATTTCCCCCAGTAAGAGCGCGCGCCAATTGAATTATCGGCGTGGCGCCAGTCCGGCATTCCGCCAATACCAATCGATGGTCTCGGCCAGTCCCTGCGCCAGCGGAACACCGGGTTTATAGCTGAGCGCGGAGAGCTTGGTAATATCCGGGCATCGGCGTGGCGTGCTGCCGGCAAGCAACGGTCCCGTCTGCAGATCGATCTCCCGCCCGATCTGCTGCGCCATGCGGCGGGCCAGGTCGGCCACGCTGATCTCGTCGGTCGTCCCGATGTGATAGACGCCGAGGTGTTCGCCCTTGATGCGCATCACGATGACGCCTTCGACCAGATCGTCGACATAGCAGAAGCTGCGCGTTTCGGCGCCATTCCCCTGGATTGCGAACGGCAGCGGGCCGGATGGATGGGCGGCCGCTGCGGTCTTCAGCCGCAATGAGAATTGCGGGACCACGTGTTCCCAGCCCATGTCGGGGCCGTAGACATTGTGCGGGCGGAAAATCAGCACACGATCGAAGAACTTGCGGCCGTAATTGATCGCCATGACTTCGCTGATGATCTTGCCGGCACCGTAGGAATAGCGCGGGTTCAGCACATCGGGCACGACGAGCGGGGCGCTTTCGTCGGTCGGGATCATTGGCGGCGTCTGATAGACTTCGGAACTGGATGCGAGGATCAGCGATCCGACGCCGTGTGTCCGGCAGGCATCCAGCACGTTGACCATGCCTTTCACGCCGACATCCAGAACCAGTTCGGGCGCGCTGTAGAAAAATTCGGTGCCGTTGACGAAGGCAAGATGGTGCACTTCGTCGATGCCTTTCATCGCCGCATCAACGGCGCCGGGATCGCGCACGTCGCCGCCGACAAACTCGATATCCTTTTCGACCGCGGCCAGGCGGCGGGGCGCGCCGCGCGAATTGTCGTCCAGAACGCGGACGCTGTGGCCATCCCTGACCAGACGCTTGACAAGCGCCGAGCCGATAAAGCCGGCGCCGCCGGTGACAAGAATTTTACGTGCTGTCATTGCTCAATCACAATTCTCTTGGAACCGTTAAGTTGCGATTCTCGCGCGAGATGAATGAGCTTCTGAACGCGAAGGCCGTGCTCGATCCCGGGCGACACCGGGCTTCCGGTTTCTATCGCATCGAGGAACCGCTTTGCGAGGCGCGAGATCGGCGTGATCCGGCCATCCGGATAGCGCGCCTCGTCCGGATCAGTTACCTCGATCTGCGTCAGTGCGGCCGCCGGCCGGCGCGCGTGGAGCAGTTCAAATCCGCGCATGTAGTCCGCGGTCGTGTTCCTCAGAACCAGCGTGCCATCTTCGCCATAGAACTCGATGCGATGACCGGAGCCGAGATAGGAGGCGGCGCTCATCGACAGCATATAAGCAGCCCCCGACTGGAATGTGCCCGAGAGCGATACCGAACTCTCGGAAGCCGCCGCGGCGCCCGGCAAATGGAAAATATTTGCCGACAGATCCCGGATCGGGCCGCAGAAGTTCTCCAGATAATGGAAACAATGGCTGACGAAATTTCCGAGCGCGCCGCCGCCGTCGGCGCCATCGGTTTTCCAGCTCTTCAGCCGCATGCGGGTCGCATAGTTCTCGACCTGCCAGCCGACCACGACATGCCGCAAGGAGCCGAGCGTGCCATCGTCGATCAGCGCCTTTGCGCGCTGCCACGCCGGCAGCTCGCCGAATTCGAAATCGATCATGACCGGCCGCCCACTAGCCTTCGCCTGCTCATGCACGGCCTGCGCGGCTGCGAGTGTGGAGGCGAGCGGCTTTTCGGCGAAAACCGCCTTGCCGGCTTTCAGCGCGCGGATCGCAATGTCCGGCTGCAGGCTGGGGGGAACGGCGATGGCGACGGCATCAAGGTGGGGATCGTCAGTGAGATCGCGCCAGTCCGCGAACGGCCGGGCTATGCCTTCCGCTTGGGCAATCTCGGTCGTTCTTGCAATGTCGGTCCCCGCCAGAGCCGCGACCTTGCAGCGTGGATCTGCACGGAATGCAGGCAGGAGGACGGCCCGTCCGAAATTGCATCCTACGACACCCAGCCGGATCACATTGCCATCCCCTGCGGAGCGGGCCGCCCGCTTTGCCGTGAGGACATGAGGCAAATCCCCGCCGCTTGCAAGCCGGTCGGATTCAGGCCCGCAAATTATTGAGGATCGGCGGGGGCGATAGTTGCCCGTCGTAAGGCACCGGAATACAAGTCTTGGTCGGCCATCCCGGCCAAGGTTCTAAAGCCGGCGCGCCGCATGCGAGATTGTCTGTATAGCTTCTGGCATCGTTCCAATCTTGCGCGTTGCCTGCTGCTGATCGCGCTGGCCGTTGCAGTGATCGGCCTGCCGCTCAATCATCTGTTGGGCTATGCCCTGCTCGTTTTCACCGCCGTGGTGGCGTTTGTCGGCGAGGTGACGTCGCGCGGACGGCCCTGGCTCCTGGCCTGCGCACTGGCTGTCGGTGCCGTGGCCGCGCAGGCCCTGCTGGTGCCGCCGCGGATCGACGAAGGTCACAACGTTTTCCTGGTCAAGGAGGAGAGCGCCCTGGTGAAGGCGCTGCCGCCCGATGTCTATCGCATCATGGCGGCGGAATTCGACAAGGTTTATCCGCCGGAGCGGCGCTGCAATCCGGACACGCCCGGATGCTGGCGCGGAAGCCGGGGGCCGGATTCCGCATTCGCGTTTTCGGCGGACGGCATCTTCGACAGGGGCGAGTTTTCCCGGCGCGTCACCGATATCGATTTCGCCGATCCGGTTTGGCTGCATCTCGGCTTTGTCAACGAGATGCGTTACAATTGGGACAACACGAACAGCGACGTGAAACGGCTGCGCCGCGATGGCCGCTTCTGGATGGGGCTGCATCGCTGGCACCTTCTGATGCCGTATTTCGTGATGTACCGGATGCCGCCTGCTTTTGCCGGCAGCCAGTTGTGCTGGCAGGGCGACGTGATCTGGGAGGAGCGCGCCGAGCGGTTCACGCTTCTGTCCAACACGGCCTGGGCGTGCCGGACGATCGAGCGGTCGGATATCGGCTTGCGTATTTTCGCGTTGGGCATCCGGCCCGGCTCCTTGGCGATGACGCTCGATCCTCCGGTGATGCTGCGCGTCTGGCAGATCACCTACGGCGTGCTCAAGCTTCTTCTGTTTGCATCCATCGTCGGATTGCTGGTGCAGTGGCGTCGGCGGGCGACGGTCCTGCCGTTCTTTCTGGTGGCGTCATGTCTGTTCGTCATCGCCATTCACGACGCGAGTTTTATCGGCGGTCTGCGGCCGCTCGACGCCGGCGATGACGGCCTGTTCTACGAAAGCACGGCGCGGGACATCGTGCGAAATCTGCTGGCGGGCCATTTTGCCGAAGCGCTGCGCGGCGGTGAGAGCGTCTTCTTCTACGGCGGGCCGGGGCTGCGCTATTTGCGGGCGCTGGAGAGGGTCGTCTTCGGCGACACCAATCTCGGCTACCTGGCGCTGATGCTGATGTTGCCGTTCGTCTATCTCGCGTTGTTCCGGCGGTTTCTGTCGCGGACCTGGGCGCTCGGCCTCACGCTTGTGTTCGTGCTCATTCCGGTTGGCGAACTGTTCGGCACCAGCTTCGTGCATTTCTCGCGATGGGCGGCGCGCGGCTTTGCCGATCCGGCGGCGGCGTTCTTCGCGCTCAGCGGCCTCGTGCTGCTGGTCCGGCAACCGTTTGGAAAATCCGACGATCGTTTCGGAATTGCGGCTGGCGCCGGATTGCTGATGGCGCTGGCGATTTTCGTGCGTCCCAATCTGGCGCCCTTTGTCGGCATCATGCTGGCCGGCGCCGGCCTTGCCGCGCTCCACGCCCGCCATCTGTGGCGGATTGCCGGCTTGTGCGCCGGTTTTCTGCCGGCCGCGGTGATGCCGCTGCACAACTGGTATTTCGGCGGCGTGTTCGTTCTCTTCAGCTCCAACGCGACCATCCCCGAATTGCTGGTGATGCCGCCCTCCGCCTGGTGGGCGGCTCTAATGGAGATCCTGCGTCTGGATCTTGCCGGAGCGCATGTCCTGCGGGCGCTGGCGCAGCTTGCCCGGTGGCTGAGCGGTCCGGGAGAATCGGTCTTCATGGTGCCAGTGCACGCTGCGGCAATCGCCGTGCTGATCTATGTCTTTGCAGCCGGCCGGCGCTTCGATGCATGGCTGCGCCTGATCGCATTCGCCGTTCTGGTGCAGCACGCGGTCTCGCTCATTTTCCTGATCGCGCCGCGTTATCACTATCTGGCGTGGCTGCTGACCTTCCTGGTCAATGCCGCATGGTTCGAGGCTGTCGGTCTGGTCTGGCTGCGCAGGCGGTGGCCGGCCTGGCATCGCCGCATGCGCCGCAATCCGGTGAACCTGGCGATGGCGGCCGGATTGTCCCGGCTGGATCGGCTTGGAATCCGGCCTTGAGCCGCTGAGCGGTCCTGCTTCTCGAGGCCGCGCGCGAAAGGCGCTCCCTCAGGCCGACGTCTTGCCGAGCGAGGCGAATCCGTCGCCGGCAGCCGCCAGCCGGGCCAGCAACGGCGCCGGTTTATGTTTGGCGTCGCCCGTCTGTCGCGCGAATTCCGTCAGCCGATCGCGGATATAGGGCAGGCCGATCTGGTCGGCATAAAACATCGGCCCGCCGCGCGAGGCGGGGAAGCCGTAGCCATAGACCCAGATGACGTCGATATCGGAGGCGCGCTGGGCGATGCCTTCTTCCAGAATGCGCGCACCCTCGTTGATCATCGGGAAGACCAGCCGTTCGAGGATCTCCTTCCGATCAAGGGGCCGCCGGCTGATGCCGAGCCGCTGCGAGGTGGCGAGGATCAACTGTTCGACTGCCGGGTCCGGAACCGGGGTGCGCGAGCCTTCGCTGTAGAGGTAGAAGCCCTTGCCGGTCTTCTGCCCGAAGCGGCCCTGTTCGCAGAGCTGGTCGGCGATCTCGGCGCGCGCGCCCTGCGCCTTGCGCATGCGCCAGGAAATGTCGAGGCCGGCGAGATCGCCCATCGCGAACGGTCCCATCGGGAACCCGAACCCGGTCAGCGCATTGTCCACGTCCTGCGGCAGCGCGCCTTCCAGCAGCAACCGTTCGGATTCGACCGAGCGTACGCGCAGCATGCGGTTGCCGACAAAGCCATGGCAGACGCCGACGACGGCCGGGATCTTGCCGATCTTGCGGCCGACCGACATCGCCGTCGCCAGCGCCTCCGGCGACGTTCTGGCGCCGCGCACCACTTCCAGCAACTTCATCACATTGGCCGGGCTGAAAAAGTGCATGCCGACAACGGAAGACGGCCGCTGCGTCATCTCGGCGATGGCGTTGACGTCGAGATAGGAGGTGTTGGTCGCCAGCACCGCGCCGGGCTTGGCCAGCCGGTCGAGCTTGCCGAACACGTCGCGCTTGACCTCGATATCCTCGAACACGGCTTCGATGATCAGGTCCGCCTCGGCAACCGTGCCGATGTCAGTGGTGCCGCTGATCAATGCCAGCCGCTTGTCGACGCTGTCGGCGCTCATCGCGCCGCGCGAGGCGGAAGCGCGGTAATTCTTCTCGATGAGGCCGAGCCCGCGCTTGAGCGCATCCTCGCTGGTTTCGATGATCGTCACCGGAATGCCGGCATTGGCGAAATTCATCGCGATGCCGCCGCCCATGGTGCCGGCGCCGATCACCGCGGCGCGCTTGACGTCGTGGCCTTTCACATCTTTCGGCAGATTGGGGATTTTGGCGGCTTCGCGTTCGGCAAAGAAGATATGCCGCTGCGCCTTGGCCTGGTCTCCGTTGCGCAGGGTGATGAAGGTCTCGCGCTCGCGCTTCAAGGCGTCGCCGACGGGCAGATCGAGCGTCCAGCGCAGCGCCTCGATCGCTGCTTTCGGCGCCTCCAGGCCCCGGCCGCGCTTGAGATACGGCGCCGCCAGTTCGTCGAATTGCTTTGCATCGGCCCGCAGGGCGGCGAGCTTGTCGTCGCGATCGCGCGCTTTGACGAGCGGCCGCTTCTCCGCGAGCACCCGCTGCGCGAAGGCGATGCCGGCCGCGCGCAGATCGCCGTCGGCGATATCGTCGATCAAGCCGGCTGCAAGCGCCTGATCGGCCGGGATCGGATTGCCCGACAGGATCATGTCCATCGCCTTCGGCAGGCCGACAAGCCGCGGCAGGCGCTGGGTGCCGCCGGCGCCGGGAATGAGGCCGAGCTTGATTTCCGGCAGGCCGAGTTTCGTGCCCGGTGCGGCAATGCGGAAATGGCAGCCGAGCGCCACTTCCAGCCCGCCGCCGAGCGGCGTGCCGTGCAGGGCCGCGACCACCGGCTTGGGCATGGACTCGATGGCCTCGATCACATCGCCGGTTGCCGGCGTGCGCGGCGGCTTGTCGAATTCGGTGATGTCGGCGCCCGCAATGAAGGTGCGGCCGGCGGCCATGAGCACTACGGCCTCGACGGCGGAGTCGTTGCGAGCCCGCTCAAACGCCTCGATCAGGCCGACACGCATGTCGTGCTTGAGCGCGTTGACCGGCGGATTGTCGACAGTGACGACCGCCACATTGTTCTCGCGGACGAAATTTACCAGTTCCGGCACCGGGATGTCCTTGCAAATCTGTATCGTTGCGGTCCGGACGGACCGGACCGAAGCAAAAATGCGCGGAAGCGGTCAGACTGTCAAACGATGGCCGGGTGCTGCGCTCAGCATATCGTGCCGGTGAGATGCAGGGCGGTGGCGGGAGCGTCCTGCACAGGGATGGCGGCTTCATAAAAGCGGAACCGGCCGCCGCCGCCGTCCTTGGCGCGATAGAGCGCGTGGTCTGCCGCCTTGATCAATTGATCGTAAT
>JAEWCJ010000219.1 GCA_023390695.1 Pseudomonadota bacterium
GCCGATTATCCGCCCGGCTTCTATGGCCCACCGGAGGGATTGCTCGCCGTCAACACATTGACGGCCGCCGACCGGCTGCAGCCGATGGATTATGCGGGACTGAACGCGCGCCGGGAGGCGTACCGGCTGACCGAACCGCTCGACCTTCGCGGGCCGATCCTGCTCGCTTCGCTGGCGATGCTGCTGATCGACGCGCTGATCGTGTTCTGGCTCTCCGGCGGCATCAGCCGCGTTCTGCGCCGCCGCCGTGCCGTCGCCGCGGTGACGATGTTCGCGATTGCCGTGTGTGCCATCGCCGCGCCGCCGCCGTCCTTTGCGCAAACCAGTTCTCCAGCCAGACCCAGTTCCACAGGCCCGGCAGCGGCTGTTCCGGCACAATCGCAGGCGCAAGCTGACGACTTCGCGATGAAGGCCGCGCTGGAAACCCGGCTCGCTTATGTGATCACCGGCGATGCGGAAACCGACGCCGTCAGCAAGTCCGGCCTTAGCGGCCTGACCCTGTTCATGGCGCAACGGACCGCGCTGGAAGCGGGCGAGCCGATGGGGCTCGATATCGCACGCGACGAGCTCAGTTTTTTTCCGCTGATCTATTGGCCGATCGTGCCCGGCGCGCCGAAGCCGACGCCGGCCGCACTCGCGCGCATCGACGCCTATATGAAACAGGGCGGCACCGTGCTGTTCGACACGCGCGACGCGATCATGGCGCCGCCCGGACCCGGCGGCGAAACGCGCAGTCCGGGCATGGCGGCATTGCGCGAGATTGTCGGCTCGCTCGACATTCCCGAGCTTGAGGTGGTCTCGAAAGACCACGTGCTCACCAAGACCTTCTTTCTGCTGCGCGACTTCCCGGGCCGGTTCAGTTCCGGGCAGCTCTGGGTGGAAGCGCTGCAGTCGAATGACGAACTCGACGAGGAAACCGAGAGCCGCCCGGCGCGCGCGGGCGACGGCGTATCGTCGATCATGATCACATCCAATGATCTCGCCGGCGCCTGGGCGATGCGCCCGGACGGGCAGGCGATGCTGCCGATGGTGGCGAGCGAACCGCGCCAGCGCGAAATGGCCTTCCGCGCCGGCGTCAACATCGTGATGTACACGCTCACCGGCAACTACAAGGCGGATCAGGTGCATATCCCAGCCTTGCTGGAACGGCTGGGGCAATAGGAGCGACGGCAGAAAGCGAACCTCGGTTTTTCGTTCGCTGTCGCGACAGGCAAGTAGGAGTGCCGCGTGGATTTCGGAATCGACTTCGCACCGCTGGTCCCGGCCTATGTCCTCTGGGCGGGCGCCGCGCTTGCCGTTGTGGTGACGATTCTGCTGCTGCTCTCGCGCAGCCGCGGGGCGTTCATTCGCGCCGCGGCGCTGGCGCTGCTGGTGCTGGCGCTGGCCAATCCCTCCTTCACCAAACAGGACCGCGAGCCGTTGTCCTCGGTTGCCGTGGTGGTGGTCGATAAAAGCCCCAGCCAGAATTTCGGCGAACGGGCCCAGCAGACGGAGGAAACCCGCGCCGCGCTCAATGACAGGCTTTCGCGCATTCCCGGCCTCGAGGTGCGCTTTGTCGAGGCCGGGCAGGCCGACGGCGAGACCGACGGCACGCGGCTGTTCACGGCGCTCGGCGCCGCGCTCGCCGATGTGCCGCCGGACCGCGTCGCCGGCGCGTTTCTGATTACCGACGGCCGTGTACATGACGTGCCGACGGATGCCGCCTCGCTCGGCTTCGCCGCCCCGCTGCATACTTTGATCACCGGCAAGCCGGATGAGCGCGACCGCCGGGTCGTGCTGACCTCGGCGCCGCGTTTCGGCATTGTCGGGCAGTCGCAGATCATCGGCTTCCGCGTCGAGGACCAGGGCGTGCGCCCGGGCACCGCGCGCATCACCGTGCGCCGCAACGGCGAGGCGATCGAGAACCGCACCGTCAACACCAACGTGCCGCTGCGCACGAATGTGCCGATCCCGCATGCGGGCCCGAACATCGTCGAGATCGAAGCCTCGCCGCTCGAAAACGAACTGACGCCGGTGAACAACCGCGCCGTCGTCTCCATCGACGGCGTGCGCGACAAGTTGCGCGTGCTGCTCGTCTCCGGCGAGCCGCATGCCGGCGAGCGCACATGGCGCAACCTGCTGAAGTCCGACGCGTCGGTCGACCTCGTGCATTTCACCATTCTGCGTCCGCCGGAAAAGCAGGACGGCACGCCGATCAACGAATTGTCGCTGATCGCATTCCCGACCCGCGAATTGTTCCAGCAGAAGATCGGCGAATTCCATCTCATCATCTTCGATCGCTATGCGCGGCAGGGGGTGCTGCCGATCATCTATTTCGACAATATCGCCCGCTATGTGCGCGAGGGCGGCGCGGTGCTGGTCGCAGCCGGCCCCGATTACGCGAGCCCGACAAGCCTGTGGCGCACGCCGCTCGACGCCATCCTGCCGGCGGAGCCCTTCGGCACCATGACCGAGCAGGCCTTCCGCGCGCGGCTGACCGATCTCGGCAAGCGCCATCCGGTGACGCGCGATCTCGAAGGCTCGCAGAACGATCCGCCGCACTGGAGCCGCTGGTTCCGCGTCGTCGATGCGAAGGTCGGGCAGGGTTCGGCGGTGATGGAAGGGCCGAACGGCAAGCCGCTGCTGGTGCTCTCGCGCGAGGGCGAGGGGCGTGTCGCGCTGCTGCTGTCCGACCATATCTGGCTGTGGGCACGCGGCTTCGAAGGCGGCGGGCCGCATCTGGATCTCCTGCGCAAGCTGTCGCACTGGCTGATGAAGCAGCCGGATCTGGAGGAGGAATCGCTGCGTCTGGTGGCGCGCGGACGCGATCTCACCATCGAGCGGCAGAGCATGGCGGAAAACGTGGCGCCGGTGACGGTGACGACGCCGTCCGGCGAGACGCGCACCGTGGATCTGCAATCGAGCGAGCCCGGTTTGTGGCGCGGCGCGACGCCGGCCAATGAACTCGGGCTCTGGCGCGCCACCGACGGCACCTTGATGACGCTCGTCAATGTCGGGCCGGTCAATCCGCGCGAATTCGCGGAAGTGACGTCGTCGGTCGACGTGCTGAAGCCGCTTGCCGAGGCGACCGGCGGCGATGCGCGGCGGCTCGACGATAACGGTGCGCTGCGGGTGCCGCGCATTGTCGGCGTGCGCTCGAGCGAAACCTTCAAGGGCGAGGACTGGCTCGGTGTGAAGCTGCGCGACGCTTCGGTCGTGCGCGGCATCGGCGTGCTGCCGGTCTTTGCCGGCTTCCTCGGCCTGCTGCTGCTGGTCGGTTCGCTCGCCGCGACCTGGGCGCGGGAAGGGCGATAGCGCCGTGTAACGAAGGTCCCGGGTCTGCGTCGCACCACGTGGTGCTGCGCCGCGCCCGGGACAGAAATCACTAGACCGTCTCCCAGTCCGGCAGCATTTCGCCGGTCACACCCTCGAAGGCGCCGGCGGCGAGTTCGCTGACCAGGAGCCGCGCCGGGTCGACCGGTCCCGGCATCTTCACCTGGCCCTTGCGGACGCGCGTGAAGCCGAGCGGCCCGTAATAGGGCTCGTCGCCCACCAGCAGCACCAGCTTGTGCCCCCGCGCC
The DNA here is from genome assembly GCA_023390695.1 of Pseudomonadota bacterium. Next base: position 3,561 of record JAEWCJ010000219.1, read on the forward strand.
TTTGCCTCCTCGCAGGCGCGCGCGACCAGCGCCTTGGCGATGCCGCGGCCGCGGAACGGGGGCTCCACCGTCAGCGGCCCGAGCAGCAGCGCGCGCGTCTTGCCGATGGTGACATGCGAGAGCCGCACCGAGCCGACCAGCAGGGTGCCGATGCGGGCGGTGAAGGACAAGGCCGGATCGTGGCTGACGCCCTCGCGGATGCGGTAGGCGGTGCGGGCGAAGCGGCCGGGGCCGAAGGTGCGTTCGTGCAGCCGTTCGATCTGAACGGCGTCGTCGGGCGATTCCGGCAGGATGGTCAGCGACAGGTCGGTCATACGGCGAGCGATTAGCATTTCGGGGGAGGGAAATCCATTCTCCTCCGTCGTCGTCCCCGCGCACGATCTCGGGTTTACCCGAGATCGGATTTTTCCATTGCATAAGTCGGCTAAAGCCGACTTGTGCTTGGCGACCCATAAACACCTCGGTAGCAATGTGGCTATGGGTCCCCGCATGCGCGGGGACGACCGGCAATTTCTAATCGCGCTTTACGCAACTTCGTCATTGCCAGGCGCGCCGCACGGCCTAGATAGGATGCACGGGCAACGGAGACTTTCATGGGCTTTTTCATCGACGGCGTGTGGCACGACAAGTGGTATGACACCGGCAAGAGCGGCGGGCGTTTCGAGCGCGAGCCGACGCGCTTCCGCAACTGGATCACCGCCGACGGCGCGCCCGGCCCGAGCGGCAAGGGCGGCTTCCTCGCCGAAGGCGGGCGCTATCATCTCTATGTCTGTCTCGCCTGTCCCTGGGCGCACCGCACGCTGATCTTCCGCAAGCTGAAGAAGCTCGACGATCTGATCACGGTTTCCACCGTGTCGCCGCTGATGGGCGAGGTCGGCTGGACCTTCAACGAGGCCGAGGGCTCGAGCGGCGATGGCGTCAACCACGCGAAGACGCTCGGCGATATCTATCTGAAGGCGGATCCGAAATATTCCGGCCGCGTCACCGTGCCGGTGCTGTGGGACCGCAAGACGAACACCATCGTCAACAACGAATCCTCCGAAATCATCCGCATGTTCAATGCGGCGTTCAACGCGCTGACCCGCGACCGCACCGATTATTATCCGGAAAAGCTGCGCGGCGAGATCGACCGCATCAACGAGCTGGTCTACGCGAACATCAACAACGGCGTCTATCGCGCCGGCTTCGCGACCACGCAGGAGGCGTATGAGGAAGCCTTCGTGAAACTGTTCGATGCGCTCGATACCGTCGAGGCCACGCTGGCGGGACACCGCTATCTCGCCGGCAGCGCGCTCACCGAAGCCGACTGGCGGCTGTTCACCACGCTGATCCGCTTCGACGCCGTCTATGTCGGCCACTTCAAGTGCAACAAGCGCCGCATCGCCGATTATCCGAACCTGTCGAATTATCTGCGCGAATTGTACCAGGTGCCCGGCGTCGCGGTGACCGTCGATCTGGCGCAGATCAAGACGCATTATTATGCGAGCCACAAGACCATCAATCCGACCGGCATCGTGCCGCTGGGGCCGGAGCTGGATTTTTCGGCGCCGCACGACCGGGGGCGCTTTGGGTAATTCCGCTCTCATCCTGAAAGCTTTGCCGAGAACGCGTCGCTGAAAGCCGGTGCTTGTCATTTTCTCCGAGTCGTTCCCGCACAAGCGGGAACCCATAACCACTTCGATAGCAGTGTGACTATGGGGCCCCAAGCACAAGCCGGCTGTAGCCGACTTGTGCAATGGAAAACTCCGATCTCCGGTAAACCCGAGATCGGGCGCGGGGACGACTTCTGAGATTGCTGCTGCGCCTTCACAAATTTCCGGCCAAGCTCTCAGGATGAGGCCGTGATAGGATGAAGCGTGGAAATGAAACGCCGAAGAGGACGCAGCATGCGGCTTCACGTCTACGGAATCTGCGCAGTGCTTGCGCTCGCTCTCACATCCGCCGCCGATGCGCGGCCGCAGAACAATCCGGGCCAGACCTTCGTGCCCGGCCATTACGCGTGGGACGCGCGTCAGCGCGGCTATGTCTGGGTGCAGAGCCGCTGGGAGCGCAATCCGCGCGGCCGGCAATCGGCCGGCATCGGCTGGAGCTTCACGGGCGGGCGCTGGCAATTCACGCCGGGGCGCTGAGCGCATCACACGCTCAACCCGGGCGCTTTCGCGCGAGCGACTGCCGGTATTGCGCGATCGCCGCACGCGCCGCGTTCCGCGCGCGGGCCGCGCCAAGTCCGTTGTGGCGCGCGCTCATCACCTGGTCGCGCCAGATGAATTGTTCCGGCGAAAGTGGCCCGGTGTGGCCGCGCAGGCATGTCTCGTCTGCATGCGTGCAGCATCTTCCGGCGCGGCGGCAGCGCGCGTCGTGGCACAGCATCCAGTATCCGAAACCGTTGCTCAGGGCGCGGATGTCGGCGGCGCGCTGACGCGCGGCCTTGCGGTCGCGCCGCCGCGTCCTGCTGTCGCGCATGTCGGGTGAGGAGCCGGTGCGGGTCATGACTGTCTCCAGTTTGTTGCGGGAGTTTGTTGCGGGCATGCAGGGCGGTCCCGCGGCGCATCGCGCCCGGGCTTTGGCGACCGGATGTCGGGCCTGCCCGATATCCGGCACTTCAAATGCCCCCACCACGTTTTTCGTGGGCGCAAATCGGAAATATCCGACATGCGCGGTGAGGGGAGGTGGAGCGCTGCGCGGCGCATCCAGCCGATCCGTATCTCGCGACACGGGCGCGCGTTGTCGCAGCGCGCTCGCCTCGCGGCGCTCCACCGCGGCGTTCTGATCAGGGCCCTGCCATCGCAGGCGTGTGCCCCCGATCAACCCCGGGCCGCGCTTCGCGCGGCATTGGCGCCGCGCTCAAGCAAGCTCCTTGCGCCCCGGTCG
>JAEWCJ010000257.1 GCA_023390695.1 Pseudomonadota bacterium
GTCGCGAGCCGCGTACAACTCGGTTTCGCGGCGGACTTCATTCCCGGTTATGCGGCAGCTTTTGTCGCGGCGTTTGTCTGGGCGATCTATTCGGTGCTGTCGCGCCGCTTCGCCGCGGTGCCGACCGACGCGGTGGTCGGCTTCTGCCTTGTCACCGCCGTGCTCGGTGCCCTGTTCCACCTTCTGTTCGAGCAGACGGTGTGGCCGGACAATGCCGCGCAATGGCTTGCCGTTCTTGCGCTTGGCCTTGGCCCGGTCGGCGCCGCCTTCTATGTCTGGGATATCGGCATGAAGCGCGGGGATATCCGCATTCTCGGCGCGACGTCGTATGCCGCGCCGGTTTTCTCCACGATCTTCCTGGTGCTTGCCGGGTTTGCCGAGGCGACGTGGTCGCTGGTCGTTGCAGCCGTGCTGATCGCGGGCGGCGGATTGCTTGCCGCGAAAGACATGCTGGTCAGGAAGAGGGGTTAGCCGGAGACCAATCCCTCGGCGCCAGTTCGAAACCCGCGAATTCAAACCCCGGCGCCACCGTGCATCCGACCAGCGTCCACTCGCCGAGGCTTTCCGCCGCCTGCCACTCGCCGGCGGGAACGATGGCCTGCGGTTGTTCTCCGGCCAGCAGATCCGCGCCGAGCGTGATGACGGAGACGGTGTCGCCGTTTGCGATCTCGAGCTTCAGCGGCGCGCCGGCATGCCAGTGCCAGACTTCGACGGCATCCACCCGATGCCAGTGCGAGCGCTCGCCGCGCGCCAGCAGGAAATGGATGGCGGTGGACGCCGCGCGCCCGTCGCCCACGATGCGGGAATCGCGGAATGTTTCGCGATAATGCCCGCCTTCCGGATGCGGCTGGAGATCGAGCAGACGGATGATGTCGCCGGCCGAATGCACGCTCATGCCGGTCAGAACTTGTTCTTGCGTTCGCGGATTTCCGCAAACACGTCCGCCGCGGGCTGGCCGGCCTTGCCGACAGCCGCCGCGACCGAGGGAATATCGGCGCGCAGGAAGCAGTTCTGTTCCTTCTCGGCGCCGATGGTCGCCGGAATGGTCGGTTTGCCGGCGGCGCGCAATTGCTCGACTTCCTTCGCGCGCGCCAGCAACGCCTTGTTGTCGGGCTCGATGGTCAGCGCGAACTTGATATTGGACTGCGTGTATTCGTGGCCGCAGAAGAACTGCGTGTCGTCGGGCAATGCGCGCAGCTTGAGCAGCGAATTCCACATCTGCTCCATCGTGCCCTCGATCACCCGGCCGCAGCCGATCGAGAACAACGTGTCGCCGACGAAGGCGAGTTTGTCGGCATCAAATACGAGCGAGATATGGCCGGCGGTATGGCCCGGCGTTTCGAGCACGCGGCCGGTGAGGGAGCCCAGCTTGATGGTGTCGCCTTCGGCCACCGTCTCGTCGAGATCGGCGATCTTCGATGCCTCGCCGCGCGGGCCGATCACGCGGCATCCATGCTTCGCCTTCAGCTCGGCGATGCCGCCGGTATGGTCCTGGTGATGGTGCGTGACCAGAATGTGGCTGAGTGTCCATCCGGTCTCCTTCAGCGCGGCTTCGACCGCCGCCGCTTCCGGCGCGTCGATCGAGGCAGTGGCGCCGGTTGCCGGATCGTGCAGCAGGACACCGAAATTGTCCGAAAGGCAGGGGAAAAGATGGGTCTGGGCGGCCATGATGCACTCATTAGCTGGAGACGAACAATCGCGGGAAACAACGCTAACATGCCGGTGGTGGTTCGTTCGTCAAGAGACAAAGCCAGCCTTCGCCGCCCTTCGGCTTTCGTTGACGAAATTCGTGCTAATCTTTTGGAATGTTTATCGATGTCGTCGATCTGCGCGATTTCTATTCGCAGGGGCTTGGGATTGTCGCCCGCCGTTTCATCGGGCGCGGCATCCGCGCCCGCTGGAACGATCTGGGCGGGTTGCGGATCGCCGGCATGGGTTATGCGACACCTTATCTCGGCTTGTTCCGCGAGGAGGCCGAGCGGTGTCTTGCCTTCATGCCGGCTGCGCAAGGTGTCGTGAAATGGCCTTCGGCCCGGCCCGGTCTCACGGCGCTGGTCGACGAGACCGGGCTGCCGCTGAGCGACGCTGCGGTGGATCGCGTGTTGCTGGTGCATGCGCTGGAAATGACCGACGATCCCGTCGCCATGCTGCGTGAAATCTGGCGCGTGCTGGCGCCCCACGGCCGGCTGCTGGCGGTCGTGCCCAATCGCCGCGGCCTGTGGGCGCGAATCGATTCGACGCCGTTCGGGCATGGCCGTCCGTATTCGCGGGCGCAGATCACCAAGATTTTGCGCGAGACGCTGTTCACGCCGAATGGCTGGGGCGAAGCATTATATGTCCCGCCGATCCCGCGCGGCTGGTTCCTGCGCACGGCCGTGGCCTGGGAGCGTACAGGCGCAACCATCTCGGCGCCGTTCGCCGGCGTGCATATCGTGGAGGCGACCAAGCAGGTCTACCGGGCGATTCCCGCGCGCCGGGAAAAACGCAAGCTGGTGCCCTCGCTCGAACCGGCGCTTGCGCCCGCGTCAGGCGCCGCTGCGCTCGTGCACAAAACAATCATGGCCGGACAAGCCGGCCATGATGTTCGGAATAATTCGTGATTTGGTGATCATTCACCTGCCGGTGCGGCGTCATCCGACGCCTCGACCGGTGCGCCACCCGCTTCTGCGCGCGGACCACGATGCCCGCGCCGGCGCCGGCGATGCAGCGGAAACCGCTCGCCCTGATTGTCCTGGCCGTTCGGCTGGCCATTGGCCGCCTGCGGCTGGCCGCCGGTGATGAAGGACGGTAGGCGATCGATCGCGCCGCCGTCATTCGCATCGGCATTCACCTGGCGTTCATTCACTTGACGCTCATGCCGCGGCTGCTGCTCGCGCTCGCGCTGCGGATAAGGCTGCTGCTGCTCGCGCTGATAGGGCTGCGCATAATTCTGCTCGCGCGGCGAATGCGGCTCGCCGGCAAATTGCGGCTGCGCATTGTCTTCGCTGTCGTCGAAGCTTTCATCCTGCCGCGCATCGCCGGCCTCGGAGCGAGGCTGCTGGAACGGCTGGCTCTGACGTACCTGCTCCTGCGCCGCCGCGATCAGACGGAAATAGTGTTCGGCATGCTGGTAATAGTTTTCCGCCGCCACCGGATCGCCGGACGCGGTCGCGTCGCGCGCCAGTTGGATATATTTTTCGGCGATATGGTTGGCCGTGCCGCGGATTTTCACGTCGGGGCCGTTGGATTCATACACGCGAGTCAGCGGATTGTGGTTCTTGCCGCCGCCCCGATTGCGCCCCCGCATCCGGTGGTGCTGGTGCTGATGCTTGTTCTGATGTCCGTTTCTCATAGCTCGCCTGTTGCCGACTCCTCGTCATGCGGCCCGCGCCGCTTTTCGATTCTCTTCGTCACCAAATCTGTCACTCAACAAACGTCATCGCGTTTGCTGTTCTTTCCAACTGACCGGACACTGCGTCCGGACGGCACGCAAAAAAACCGTGGCCGCCTGACGGCTCTCCTTCCAGCCAACCCAGCTTCTGAGCCCCTCAAGCGCCCTCGCGCCTGCCGCTCATTGTCCTAAATCCACACGCTCCGCGCTCTCGTTCCTCACGTTGAGCGCGCCCAAACGGTGAAGCCTGACAACGAAATCGGCGAATCTGTTTTCTGCGCAACCTGTCGTTTTCTGCGCGACCTATTGTCGATAGCTGTTATTGTCGACCTGTCTATGCGACCTGGCTCTTGCCCCGATCCTCGCCCCTTTTTTCCTCTGTGTTGCCGGCCTCGCGAAGCATCCGCTTCGGGCACATCTGCAACCGGGATCAGGGCCCTAATGCTGCGAAGAACCTAGTCGTTCTGCCCCGATAATCCAAGTCCTATTTTTGGGGGCTGGAATGCATCCACATCGTGGCAGGGTTAAGAAATGCCCCGAAAAACAAGGGCTCGGGGTGTGCCCGCCAGATCGGGCCGCGGCGGCGCCGCCGTCGTCAGGCCGGCCGATTCGAAAATCGCGGTGACCGCCTCAGACTGACCGGCCCCGATTTCAACCACGAGCAGGCCGCCGGCCTTGAGCAGACGCGCGGCATCCGCGGCGATGGCGCGGTAGCAGTCCAGACCGTCCGGTCCCCCGTCCAGGGCCAGCAGCGGATCGTAGTCGCGGACCTCGGCCTGTAATGCGTCCAGTTCCGAGGTGGCAATATAAGGCGGGTTCGACACCACGAGATCGAAGCGTTCCGTGAGCGCACCGCCGAAATCCGATTCGACGAATTCGGCGCGGTCCTGGAGCCCGAGCGCCCGCGCATTCTCGCGCGCCGTTTTGAGCGCCAGCGGGTTGATGTCGCCGCCGATGCCGGTTGCGTTCGGCAATTCGCTCAGCAGCGCAAAGAGAATGGCGCCGGTGCCGGTCCCCAGATCGGCAATGCGCCACGCGCGGTCGCGCACGGAGCGCCCGCCGAGCGCAGTGAGCGCCGCGTCGACAACGGTTTCGGTTTCCGGGCGCGGGATCAGCGTTGCCGGGGAAAGCCGTAAGGGCAGGCTCCAGAATTCCTTTTCGCCGGTGATCCGCGCCACCGGCTCGTGCCGCAATCGGCGCACCGCCAGCGCGTTGATCGTATCGATCTCCTGCGGCGTCAGAACGCGCGTGGCGGCGGAGGCAAGCCCGGCATGACCGAGACCGAGCGCATGGCCGATCAGCAGACGGGCATCGAGTTCGGGCGTTTCGATGCCGCTCTTGCGGAAAACCTCGGCGATCTGACGGCGTGCGCCGGCGATGGTGCAATGCTGCGCGCCGTCAATCATGTTCAGGCATCTTGCGCGGCCAGCAGCGCGGCCTGGTTTTCGGTGATCAGCGCATCGATGATGTCGCCTAGGGCTTCGCCTTCGATCACCTTCGGCAGATTGTACAGCGTGAGATTGATGCGGTGGTCGGTCACGCGGCCTTGCGGAAAATTGTAGGTGCGGATGCGTTCGGAGCGATCGCCCGAACCGACCTGGCCGCGCCGTTCGGCTGCGCGTGCGGCGTCCATCTTGCTGCGTTCGGCGTCGTAGAGTTTGGCGCGCAGCAGTGCCAGCGCCTTCGCCTTGTTCTTGTGCTGCGAGCGATCTTCCTGCACCGCGACGACAATGCCGGACGGCAGGTGGGTGATGCGGATTGCCGACTCGGTCTTGTTGACGTGCTGTCCGCCGGCGCCGCTGGAGCGCATGGTGTCGATCTTCAGATCGTCGTCGCGGATCGCGATGTCGACCTCTTCGGCTTCGGGCAGCACGGCGACGGTGGCGGCGGATGTATGAATGCGGCCCGACGCTTCCGTGTTGGGCACGCGCTGGACGCGGTGCACGCCGGATTCGAATTTGAGCTTGGCGAAGGCGCCGCGGCCTTTCACCTCGGCGATGATTTCCTTGTAGCCGCCGACCGTGCCTTCGCTGGATTCGACGATCTCCACCTTCCAGCCCTGCTTGGCCGCATAGCGTTCATACATCCGGAAGAGATCGCCGGCGAACAGCGAGGCTTCGTCGCCGCCGGTGCCCGCCCGGATCTCCAGGATGACGTTGCGTTCGTCCATCGCATCCTTCGGGATAAGATGGATGCGGATTTCCTTTTCAAGCGCCTCGCGGCGTGCTTCAAGCTCCGGTCTTTCCGCTTCCGCCATCTCGCGCATGTCGGCGTCGGTCGCCGGGTCGGCGAGCATCGCCTCGAGGTCCGACATCTCTCGGATCAGGGCGCGATAGCGCTTCACCGAATCGACGATCGGCCCCATTTCGGAGAATTCGCGCGAAAGCCTGGCATAGGTGTCGGGCGCGATCTGGCCGGACAATTCGGCTTCGAGCGCGGCGTGCCGGGCCAACATGGCGTCGAGTTTTGCGTCGGGCAACATGAGTGGATCGTATGTTTAAAGCTGCAGTCCTTCGGACGCCGCGAATGCTTCGATCTGCTTGCGCACGGAAAGCGAACCTGCCGGCGCATCGATCAGGGGATCGATCGCCGCTTTCGCCTTGCCTACATCCAGGTCGAGCAGCAACCCTTTTACCGGACCGACGGCGGAGGGCGTCAGGGACAGCGAACGATAGCCGATCGCGACCAGCGTGAGGGCGCCGATCGGCGTCGACGCCAGTTCGCCGCACAGGGTGACCGGCTTGCCGTATTTCTCGCCTTTGGCCGCGATCTCGCGCAGCACGCGCAAAACCGGCGCGGAAATCGGGTCGAAACGTGCCGACACGCGCACATTGCCCCGGTCCACGGCATAGAGG
>JAEWCJ010000275.1 GCA_023390695.1 Pseudomonadota bacterium
GATGATGATGGGCCTGCACTTCATGAAGGAAGTGCCGTTCCACACCGTCTATATCCATGCGCTGGTGCGCGACGCCTCGGGCGCCAAGATGTCGAAGTCGAAGGGGAACGTAATGGATCCCCTCGAACTGATCGGCCAGTATGGCGCCGACGCGCTGCGTTTCACGCTCGCCGCGATGGCGGCGCAGGGCCGCGATATCAAGCTGTCCAACCAGCGCGTCGAAGGCTACCGCAATTTCGCGACCAAGCTCTGGAACGCCACCCGCTTCGGGGAAATGAACGGCGCCGCCACGGTGCCGGGCTTCGATCCGGCGTCCGCGAAAGAGACGCTGAATCGCTGGATTGCGCACGAGACCGCGAAAGCCGTGCGCGAGGTGACGGCGGCGATCGAAGCCTACAGATACAACGAGGCGGCGGGCGCGGCATATCGCTTCGTCTGGAACATCTATTGCGACTGGTATCTGGAACTGGTGAAGCCGGTGCTCACCGGCCCGGATAGCGCGGCGAAGGACGAGACGCGCGCCATGGTCGCCTGGGCGCGCGACGAGATCGTCAAGCTGCTGCATCCCTTCATGCCGTTCATCACCGAGGAATTGTGGGCGGTGACCGCGGGCGCGTCGCCGCGCGCGCAGATGCTGGCGCTGACGCCATGGCCGTCCTACGAGGGGCTGACCGACGACGAGGCGGAAGCCGAGATCGGCTGGGTGATCGACCTCATCACGCTGATCCGCTCGCTGCGCTCGGAAATGAACGTCGTGCCGGCGATATTGATCCCGCTGCAGCTTGTGACGGCATCGGCGGAGACGCGAGCCCGCGCCGAACGCTGGACCGATTTCATCAAGCGGCTGGCGCGCGTTTCGGGCATTTCCTTTGTCGACGCGGTACCGCAGGGCGCGGTGCAGTTGCTGGTGCGCGGCGAAGTCGCGGCGCTGCCGCTCAAGGGCGTGATCGATCTTGCGGCGGAGAAAGCGCGGCTCGACAAGGAGCTTGCCAAAGCCGAGGCCGACATCAAGCGCTCGGACGCCAAGCTCTCGAACGAGAAATTCGTCGCCAATGCGGCGGAGGAAGTCGTCGAGGAGGAGCGCGAGAAGCGCCAGGAAGCCGAAGACCGCAAGACCAAGATCCTGGAGGCGCTCGAGCGCCTGAAAGGCGCCGCCTGACACCATGCGCGGGCATGGCCGTCGAAGACGGTGTCGCTGACGCCCTCATGTCCCGCGCAGGCATCTTCCAATCACTCTCTTGATGGAGGGCGGCCCAGCCCGGTCATCAGCGGAGACACGGCATGAACGTCTTTCTTGCGGGTGCGACAGGGGTCATCGGCCGCCGCCTCTGCGTGCTGTTGCGCCGGGCCGGCCATGACGTCACCGGCACGACGCGCTCGGAGATCAATGCCGCGGCGCTGAAGACGCTCGGGGTAAGGGCGGCCATCGTCGATGTCTTCGATGCGAAGATGCTGCTGAAGGCCATGGCGGCGGCGCAGCCGGATGCTGTCATTCATCAATTGACCGATCTGCCCGACGTGATCGATCCCGCCGGACTGCCGGCCATGCGCGCGGCCAATGCGCGGCTGCGGCGCGAGGGCACGCGCAATCTGATGAATGCCTGCGAGGTGCTGGAGGTGAGGCGGGTGATCGCGCAAAGCATCGCCTGGATTTATGCGCCGGGCATGAAGCCCTATCGCGAAAGCGATCCGCTCGATGAGAGCGGGCAGGGTACGGATCGCGAAACGCTCAACGGGGTTCTCGCGCTTGAGGACGCGGTGATCCAATCGCCGGGCATTGACGGTCTCGTCCTTCGCTATGGGCGGTTATACGGGCCGGGCACCTGGACCGAGACTCCGAAAGGAACAGCGCCGCTGCATGTGGATGCCGCTGCGCAGGCCGCGTTCCTGGCGCTCACACGGGGAAATGCGGGCATCTACAACGTCGCCGAGGATGACGGCGAAGTGGATTCATCCAGGGCGAAACTGGAATTCGGCTTTAGCGCCGCCTTCCGCATGGACGCGAGCACATAACTCAATGGATATGAATAACCGACCCGGTGGTCCGCATCTGATCGTGACCGCCAAGACCGCCAAAGTCGTGCAATTCTTCGATGCGCAGACCCTGGACAAGACCGGCGAGATCGCCATGCCGGCCTCGACGCATGAAATGATCCTGTCGCCGGACGGCCGGCAGGTTTTCGCCAGCGTCTATGGCGGCGGCATTTTCGGCAAGAATGCCGATCCCGACCGCCGCATCGCGGTGATCGATCTCGCCTCGAAATCCGTCGCCCGCATGATCGACGTCGGCGCCGACGTGGCGCCGCATTCGGTGATGATGGATGCCGACGGCATCCTGTGGTGCACGCTCGAACTGGCCTCCGCGGCCGTCGCTATCGATCCGCGCACCGGAGCGATGGAACAGGTCGATACCGGCAAACCGGCGCATTGGCTGGCGATCAGCCATGCCGCCGACAAGGTGTTCGCGGCCTGCAAGACCTCGGATTTCGTCGCGGTGATCGACCGCAAGGCGCGCAAGCCGATCGCACGCCTGCCGATCCCGACCTTGTCGGAAAGTCTGTGCGTCTCGCCCGACGGCGGGACCGTCTTCGTCGGCTCGCACCAGACCCCGGAGCTTTACGTCTTCGATGCGCGCAGCCACACGCTGCGCCAGCGCCTTGCCATTGCGGGCGGCGAGGGCAAACCGAACCAGCTCAAGCGGGTGCGGATCTCGCCGGATGGCCGCTATGTCTGCGTGTCCTCGCTGCTCGACAACCACGCGGCGATTTTCGAGGCCGAAGGCCTCACCCAGATCGCCTCGATCGCGACGCCGAAGGGTCCGATGGGCTTCGGGTTCGCCGAGGATCCCGGACGTGCCTTCCTCTGCTGCCATGACGACGCGGTGGTGCTGGATTTCGAACTGGCGACCGGCCGCGTGATTCGGCAATTTTCGACCGCCTCCGGCTGCGAGTTCATCATTTCCTATCGCTGACCCCGGTTGCCGGGCAGGCATTTGCGCGCAAGCCTTGAATCCGGGGCGGGGACCTGCAAATAAGGCCCCGCCATGAACATCCCCGTCCGCGCCACCGAGGGCGCCGAGGCCCAGTCGCCGCTCGCGGCTGAGATCGGACGCCGCCGCACCTTTGCCATCATCTCGCATCCGGACGCGGGTAAAACCACCCTGACCGAGAAGCTGCTGCTGTTCGGCGGCGCCATCCAGCTCGCCGGCCAGGTCAAGGCCAAGCAGAACCGTCGCACCACCCAGTCCGACTGGATGTCGATCGAGAAGGAGCGCGGCATTTCGGTGGTCACCTCGGTGATGACCTTCGAATATGGCGGGCATGTCTTCAATCTGCTCGACACGCCGGGCCACGAGGACTTTTCGGAGGACACCTATCGCACCCTGACGGCGGTGGACGCCGCGGTGATGGTGATCGACGCCGCCAAGGGCATCGAGGCGCGCACCCGCAAGCTGTTCGAGGTCTGCCGGCTGCGCGACATCCCGATCCTGACCTTCATCAACAAGATGGACCGCGAGACCCGCGATCCCTTCGACCTGCTCGATGAGATCGAGAAGACGCTGGCGCTCGACACCGCGCCGGTGAATTGGCCGGTGGGGCGCGGGCGCGATTTCGTCGGCACCATCGACATCGAGACCGGCGGCGTGCGCCTGATCGAAGGCGATGCCGGCAAGGCCGGCACGCTGCGCACCATGAGCGTGGCCGAAGTCGCCGCGCTGAATGCGAATCTGGATGCGGCGGCGGTCGAGGAGGAACTCGGCCTCGTGCGCGACGCCTGCAAACGGTTCGACCTTGCCGCCTTCCTGGAAGGCCATCTGTCGCCGGTCTTCTTCGGCAGCGCGCTGAAGAATTTCGGCGTCGGCGATCTCCTCGACGCCATCGGCCGCATCGCGCCGGCCCCGCGTGCGCAGAAAGCCGACAGGCGCGAGGTCAACGCCGACGAAAAGAACATGACCGCCTTCGTGTTCAAGATCCAGGCGAACATGGATCCCAATCATCGCGACCGCATCGCCTTTGCGCGCCTGTGTTCGGGCAAGCTCATCCGCGGCATGAAGGTGAAGCAGAGCCGCACCGGCAAGCCGATGGCGCTGAACGCGCCGCAATTCTTCTTCGCCAAGGATCGCTCGGTCGCGGATGAGGCTTATGCCGGCGACGTGGTCGGCATCCCCAACCATGGCACCTTGCGCATCGGCGACACGCTGACCGAAGGCGAGGATCTGAATTTCGTCGGCGTGCCGAGCTTCGCGCCGGAAATCCTGCGCCGTGTGCGGCTGCCCGACGCGATGAAGGCGAAAAAGCTGAAAGAGGCCTTGCAGCAGCTCGCCGAAGAGGGCGTGGTGCAGGTGTTCCGCCCGCAGGATGGCGCGCCGGCCATGGTCGGCGTGGTCGGTCCGCTGCAGCTCGACGTGCTGCGCGTTCGCCTCAAGGATGAATACGGCCTCGAGGTGAACTGGGACATCAGCGAGTTCCAGCTCGCGCGCTGGATTTCCTCCGAAGATCCGAAGGCGCTGGAAACCTTCATCAAGAATAACGGCTCGGGGATCGCCGACGATCTCGACGGCGACCCGGTCTTCATGGCCAAGAACCAGTTCTATCTCGACTACACGCGCGAGCGCGCCCCGGGCATCGTCTTCACCGATGTGAAGGACGTGAAGGCGGCGGCGAAGAAGGGCTGACGGGAGAGCACCCCCTTCACACGGGAGAGGTCACAGGTTCAATCCCTGTCGCGCCATGCGCGAATT
>JAEWCJ010000195.1 GCA_023390695.1 Pseudomonadota bacterium
GGCATGTGGTTCTATACCGGCTTCGCCCAGATCCTGTCGCTCGGCCGCCGCAACAAAATGGTCGGCATTGCCGAGCAGTATCAGTACATCCTGCGCGATGAATCCATTCATCTGAATTTCGGCATCGACGTCATCAATCAGATCAAGATCGAGAATCCGCATCTGTGGAGCAAGGCATTCCAGGACGAGGTCCGACAGATGATCGTCGAGGCCGCCAAACTCGAAGCCGCCTATGGCCGGGACACCATGCCGCGCGGATTTCTCGGATTGAATGCGGCGCTGTGCGAGCAATACATGCACTTCATCGCCAATCGGCGCTGCGCGCAGCTCGGCCTTGCGCCGGTATTCCAGGAAACGGACAATCCGTTCCCGTGGATGTCCGAGGTAATGGACCTGAAGAAGGAGAAGAACTTCTTCGAGACCCGCGTGATCGAATACCAGAATGGCGGCGCGCTGAGCTGGGACTGACTCAGTCTTGCGAAGGATCGTGCCGCGGCAGGCTCACGGGCTACGCCATGGCGTGTGGGCGACCGCCGCACGGTTCTCTCGCGACATCTCCGGTCGGCGCTCTCGATCTTGCGGTCGCATTTCCAGCAGCAGCCGGCAACAGAGCTGCATCCATACCCCAATCGACCAGGATAGGCAGGATTCCGCTATTTTGGGCTGATATCGTACGACACCAATGTGACAATATCTCCAAGCGTCGCGTAGTTGGGCCCGCCGAGGCGCGCGACAGGATTTGCAGGCCGCACAAGGTCGTCATCATGGCTTTTAGGGCGTCCCCCAAAAGAATAGTGGCAGCGCGCGGCAAACCCGCCGCCACATCTTTCCGGTTCAAGCCTTCAGATCTCGGCGTACCGTCACGCGGCCTCATATCCGATCATGGCCTTGATCTCGAGAAAATCCTCCAGGCCATACAAACCCGCCTCGCGGCCATTTCCGGATTGCTTGTAGCCACCAAATGGCGCCTCGACGTCCTGCAGCTTTCCATGCGGTGCCCCATTCAGATAGATGCGGCCTGCGCGGAGACGAAGTCCCACCTCACGCGCCTGCTCAATGGCACCAGCAAAGACATACCCTGCGAGCCCATAGATGGTTCCGTTTGCAATCTCCACCGCGTGGTCGACATTCTCGTATGAAATCATCGACAGAACCGGGCCGAAAATCTCCTGCTGTGCAATTGTCGAGTTTGGATCGACATATGCAAAAACGGTCGGACGCACGTAATAGCCGCGGTTAAGGCCTTGCGGATGCCCCAAGCCTCCGGTCACGACCTGTGCGCCCTCCTTAATCCCGATCTCGATCAGGCTCTGCACACGCTCGAATTGGGCTTTGCTGACAAGGGGTCCCAGCCGCGTGCCTTCCGCCAGCGGATCGCCGACCACGACGCTGTCCGCCGTCGCCTTGGCGATCGCGATGGCATCCTCCATCTGGTTCTTGTGAACCAGCATGCGCGTTGGCGCCTGGCAGGATTGTCCGGTATTTGTGAACGAACGCAGCACGCCGGCCGACACCGCCTTTTGCAGATCGGCGCCCGGGAGAATGATGTTCGCGGACTTTCCGCCGAGCTCCTGGTGGACACGCTTCACGGTGTCCGCCGCAGTTTTCGCGACAAGAATGCCGGCGCGGGTCGAACCGGTGAAAGAGACCATATCGATGTCAGGATGCCCTGAAATCGCATCGCCGACCGTCGGCCCATCGCCGTTCACCAGATTGAATACTCCTTTGGGAACGCCAGCCTCATGCAGCACTTCGGTGAGCACGATTGCACTGAGCGGCGCGATCTCGCTCGGCTTCACCACGGCCGTGCATCCGGCTGCGAGCGCGGGAGCGAATTTCGAGGCGATCTGATTGATCGGCCAATTCCACGGCGTAATGAACCCGCATACGCCGATCGGTTCACGCACGATCCGCGTTGTGCCCATCATGTGACCAAAGTCGTAGTCCTTGAGGACCTTACGCGCCTGCTTGAAATGCTCGAGCGTCGTATCGGTCTGCACGCTCTTGGCGAACCAGAGCGGCGACCCCATTTCGGCGGTGATAATCTCGGCCAACTCATCGAAGCGCCGTTCGAAGACCGATATGATGCTGTCCAGAAGCGCCAGCCGTTCTTCTTTGCTGGTCTGAGAGAAGGATGAAAAAGCCGTCCGCGCCGCCTTCACGGCCCGGTCGACATCCGCCGCACTGCCCAGGCTGATTTTCCCGGCAACCTCCTCGGTTGCTGGATTGATGACATCGAACAATTTCGCCGAAACGGGATCCACCCACGTGCCATCGATATAGAACTTGGTGTTGTTTTTGCTCATGGTCGCTCGCATGGTTTGACAATTTCTATTCGGGTGATCAGAGAACTCGATGTCCGGAAGATAATCACTCCTGCATCGCTTCGTTGCGGGTCTTGCGCACCGCAGGCGCGGCAATCGCCACGACCAGCGCCACGGAAGCGATCAGCAGCGCCAGACTGAGCGGCTGCGTCACAAGCACGCTCGCATCGCCGCGATTGATCAGCAGCGCGCGGCGCAGGTTTTCTTCCATCATCGGCCCGAGGATGAATCCGAGAATGAGCGGCGCCGGCTCGCATTCCAGTTTAAGCAGGATATAGCCGAAGAGAGCGAACAGCGCGGTGAGATAGACGTCGAAGACCGTATTGCTGATCGAATAGGCTCCGATGCAGCAGAACAGCAGGATCGACGGAAACAGCAGTCGATACGGGACGTGGATCAGACTGATCCAGATGCGGATCAACGGCAAGTTCAGGATGATCAGCATCAGGTTGCCGACGAACATGCTGGCAATCAGGCCCCAGAACAGTTCAGGCCGCTCCTGCATGACCTGCGGTCCCGGCGCAATGCCCTGGATCATCAGAGCACCGATCATCATCGCCATGGTCGGGTTGGACGGAATACCAAGCGTGATCATCGGAATGAAAGACGTCTGCGCGCCGGCATTGTTGGCGGCTTCCGGTGCGGCCACGCCGCGGATATCGCCTTCGCCGAAATTGCGCGGCGGGGCCGCGACTTTCTTCTCCAGCGCATAGGCTGCGAACGACGCCAGCAACGCACCGCCGCCCGGCAGGATACCGAGCGCCGCACCGAGTCCGGTCGCCCTCATGATCGTTCCAGTGCAACGCTTCAGGTCGTCTTTCGACGGAAGCACGGTCCCAATCGCTTGCGAGAAAATATCCCGGCGCTCCTTTCTCTCGAGATTGGCGGCGACTTCGGCGATACCGAAGATTCCCATGGTCAGCGCGACAAAGCCGATCCCATCAGCCAGTTGCGGCAACGTGAAAGAATATCGCTGTACGCCCGAGTTGACGTCGGTCCCGACGATACCGAGCAGCAGGCCGAGCACAACCATGGCGATCGCCTTGAGGACTGAACCGCGCGCGAGAACGACAGCGGCAATCAAGCCGAACAC
>JAEWCJ010000363.1 GCA_023390695.1 Pseudomonadota bacterium
CCAGCGTCTCTTCGGCGGCGCGGGTCCGCGCCGCCTCGGCCAGACGCGCGAGGAAGCGCGCCTGATAACTGACATGTGCGATGACATGGCGCCGGCTCCAGCCGGGCACCAGCGACGGCGCATCCAAGGCCTCGTCCGGCAGCTCCTTGAGCTTGCGGGCGAAATACGCGGTGCCGCGCCGCGCCCAGGCCAGTTCGCGGGCCGGTGCCGCCGGCGAGTCGTAACGCGCGCCGGGACCGAGGCGCTCACGCAATTGCGCGAGCGCTTCGTTATCGTTGTTGGACGTCGTGCCGGGATTGACCATTTTCGGCTTATCGCTCGCCCGCTTCCACTTTGGTGCGCGCGAAATTCAGCCGTTCCATGATCGGCGCATCGGAGAAACGGAAGAGATCGAACTGCGTGTCGGCCTGCAGCGACCAGGCGACCCATGACGGCACGACGAAGATGTCGCCCTTGTCGAGTTTCTTTTCGCTGCCGTTGAGGACGACAGATCCGGTGCCTTCGAAGACCTGGAACACGGTCGAGCCCACTTCACGGCGGGACGGAGTGACGGTGCCGGCGCGCAGCCGATGGAATTCGGCGCGGATCGTCGGCATGACATCGCCGCCGGTCGTCGGATTGATGTAGCGCACGGCGGCGTGACCCTGTTCGACGGTGGCCGGCTGGCCTTCGTCCTCGAGCAGAAGCTGTTCGGTGAGTGCGCGGTCAGTGTGCTCCCAGCGATAGGCGCCGATCGGCGAACTGACGGTGTCCTCCAGTTCGGACAGCGGCCGCAATCCCGGATGGCACCACAGGCGCTCGCCGCGCGAGAATTTCGGCGTGGCGTAATCGGTCACGCGATCCGACCCGAATTCGAAGAAGCCGACGTCGTTCTGATAGGAGAACGGAATATCCAGCCCGTCGATCCAGGCCATCGGCTTGTCGGTGCTGTTATGATGGCCGTGGAAATGCCAGCCCGGCGTCAGCAGGAAGTCGCCGCGGCTCATGCGCACCGGATCGCCGTTCACGACCGTCCAGACGCCTTCGCCTTCGACGACGAAGCGGAACGCGTTCTGCGCGTGCCGGTGTTCGGGCGCGGTCTCTTTCGGTCCGAGATATTGAATTGCCGCCCACAGCGTCGGGCTGATATAGGCGCGGCCGCCCAGTCCGGGATTGGCCAGGCCGATCGCGCGCCGCTCGCCGCCGCGGCCGACCGGGACAAGCTCGCCCGAGCGTTCCGCGAGCGGAAAGAGCTTCGACCATTTCCAGACATGCGGCACGGCCTTCGGATTGGGAACCACCGGCATGAGGTCGTCGAGCTGGGTCCAGAGCGGCTTCAGATATTCCGTCTCGAAATCGCTGTAGAGCTGACGCAATTCCGGCGTGTCGTCGGGCGTCATCATGTTGCTGCCGTGTGCCTTCGCTTCAAACATTTCGCTCTCCTTGGTCCTTGTTATCGGTTCGTGCAGCCTTCATTTTGCTGCGCTTGCTTGCGGTTCTTCCTTTCGTCACCGGCCTCACGGCAGCCGATGCGGCGCGCGGCTGAGGCGGTTGTTGCCGTCGGCCATTTTCCTGAGCAATGCGCGAAGCTGGATGCGTTCGCGCACCGAAAGCGGCTCGAAAATGCGCTCCTGCACCTGCTGCACATAGGGCAGGGCGGCGCGCATCAGCGCGCGGCCGGCCTCCGTGATGGCGACGATCTTCGAGCGTTTGTCTTTCTCGGACGGGGTTCGCGTGATGAGGTCGCGCTCTTCCAGCTTGGTCAGGACGACGAGGATGGTGGTCCGGTCCAGCGCGATGGCGCCGCCGAGACTTGCCTGATCCATCGGACCGAAGCGGTCGAGCGCGGCAAGCGCGCTGTATTGCGGCGGTGTCAGGTCGAACGTCCGGCACTCCTCGAGGAATACGGCGACGCCGATCTGATGACAGCGGCGCAGCAGATGCCCCGGCATGATGAGGAAGTCGTCATCGGCTTCCTGTGACGGCAGCGGTTGATTCAAGGTCATGGCCGACCATCCCTGTCATGGGCCGCGGCGCTCGGCGCCTGTTGCGCGAGAAGGACACACGGCACGTCTGTTCGCTCCTTCCAACGGTTGACCCTGCGGTCGATTCCGGACCCTTCACAACGAACTCGTCGATCGTGGAACATCCGCCATGTCACCGCCAAACCGGCGTAATGTCCGAGGTCGCGCTTATTTCCTCACTGGATTCTTGAGCGCGGCCTGCGGGATGCCGGTCGCGCCATAAATCCATTCCAGACGGTCGTAATAGTTTTCCGGCGTCCAGGACTGCATGACGTGATTGCGGGCCAGGGCCGTCGCGCCGGCCGGGTGATAGATGTACTGACCGATCAGGCGCGAACTGAGCTGCACGCGCGCGGTGTGCGGCACGCGCATCTTCTGATAGGCGAGCAGCGCCGCTTCAATGTCGCCCGGATGGGCATCGATCATGTGCGAGAGGCAGACGCCGTCCTCCATCGCCATGCACGCGCCTTGCGCGAAATATTGCAGCATCGGATGCGCGGCATCGCCGAGCAGCACCACACGGCCATCCACCCATTTCTCGACCGGATCGCGGTCGCACAGCACCCACAATTTCCAGTTGGAGCCGTGCTCGATGATTTTCTGCGCGCGCGGATGGATGTGCTCGAAGCCGCGCTTGACCTCTTCCACGGTCACCGGCTTGCCGGTGACCGCTTCCTTCACGTCGTTGTGGTAGGTGACGACGAGGTTGAAGACCTTCCAGCCCTTCAGCGGATAATGGACGATGTGGCACTTCGGCCCGGCCCACAAGGTCGCCGCGTTCCAGCGCAGGTCTTCGGGCATCTGCTCGGTCGGAATGACGGAGCGGTAGGTCGTGTGTCCGGACACGATCGGCTCACCGTCCTGCAGCATCTGGGCGCGGATCGGTGAGCGCAGCCCGTCGGCGCCGATCAGTGCAGAACCTTCGACCGGATCGTGGCCCGCGCAGAACACGCGCACGCTGCTGCCGTCCTGCTCATAACGCTCGACCCTGTGCGAGGTGCGGATATCGACGAGGCCGGTGGCCTTTGCCGCGTCGAGCAGGGCGCTGTGCAGATCCGCCCGGTGGACCACGGCGTAGGGATTGCGGAAGCGCTTGCGGAACGGCTCGTCGAGCGGAATATGAACGATCTCCTCGCCGCTCAGCCCGTCCATCAGGCGGAGCTTGTCGATGAAGACGGCCTCCGCGCGCGCCTGGTCGCCGATGCCGAGCGCATCGAAGCAATGGAAGGCATTGGGGGCGATCTGAATGCCGGCACCAATTTCGCCGAGTTCGGGCGCCTGCTCCAGCACGATGGTCCGGATGCCCTTGCGGGCAAGGCCGAGTGCTACGGCGATC
Organism: Pseudomonadota bacterium; assembly: GCA_023390695.1. The sequence continues at coordinate 3,340 of JAEWCJ010000363.1, forward strand.
CCGCCGATGCCGCCGCCGGAAATGACGATGGGGCGCATGCCTTCCTCCTTGTATTATTTATCAGCATTATGCGCATATCGCTGACTAAATCAACAGGGGATCTGGAAGGCTTCTAGCGCGCCCACTGCAGCGTAAGGCGGGCGGCCCGCGGCGCTTTGACGAGCCTATGTCCCCGCAAATGCGTTGGTGAAGCAGCAAGGCGCGGGTTTTCAGCGGGTCACGCGGAGGGGCGAGGAACACGGCCCGTGGCGTGTTCCTCCCGCCTCATCACTGGGCGGCAGACCCGGTGTCCAGTCCGAGCACCCGGGCCGCATTGGACGAGACCATCTGGCGGATGTCGGCATCCTCATAGCCGAGGTCGATGCAGAGCCTGATGCCGCGGCGCAGACCCTCGAGCGGGCCGATGGTGCCGGTCTGTCCGAGATCGGAGCACAGGATGGTGCGCTCGACGCCGGCGGCGTCGATGTGCTTGCGCAAATCCTCGCCGTCGCAGGTCTTGAACTTCGAGCCTTCGACGAACATGCACAGCGAATGCTCGACATAGGCGCCCATCGCGGCAATACCGCGCACATCATTGAGGCTTGCATCGACGATGTCTTCGGGATGCGTGAGCACGAGCTTCTCGACGCCGCGCCGCTTCGCCTCCTCGAAGATCAGCCAGGTCTCGCTCACATGCAGGTGGCCGCTGGCCAGCACCATGTCGTTGCGGGCGATGATATCCAGCACTTCCTTGACGTCGTCGCGCACGCTCTTGTCGGCATTGAGCACGGGAATGCCGGTGGCGGGCCGCATCTTCTGGGTTGAGGCCGGGTGCACCCAGTTCGACGTCTTTTCCCAGCGCAGATGGTTTTCCGCGGCGAGCGTCGGCATCCAGACGATCTTGCCGCCCATCGCCGCCGTGTGCTCGACCGCGTAAGGGTTGAAGCCGCCGACGACATTGTTCAGCACGATGCTGGACAAGAGTTTCGTCTTCAGTTCGGGATGATGCTTCCGGATCAGTTCGGCCGTCATCACGCCGCTATAATCGTGATCCTTGGTCACGATGGCCGCCAGCCCGGCGGCGGACGCCTCCTTCAGCAGATCGAGATGATCGATGGCGCGCGGCGCAATGGACGGACCGCTGTGCACATGCGGATCGATCGCCCCCTTCAGCAGATTTTCGATGCGTGTGTCGATGCCGGTCGCGGTGTCCTTTGTCTCACTCATACTGTCCTCATCTGAAAGCCGTGATCGAATGCGGGATGCTGCTCCGGCCTATCCCTGTTGAGGCATTGGATAGTCATCAGCGTTGAGCACGAAGCCGGGTTTCATGGAAAAATCCATGCGCGGCGGTCCGAAAATGTCGATCAGCCAGGTCGTGCCGTCGCCGACGTCCTGCGTCGTGTGCACCACGCTCGCGGGAATGACCAGAACGGACGGGCTCTCGTAATGCTCGTGCTCGTCCTCATTCCATTGGGTTTTGTTCGGCCCCCATGGATAGCGCAGATGATGCACGAACGATCCCTGCAGGGCGAGCGAGACCTGTTCGAAGTCGTCATGCCAGTGCGGGCTGAGCCTGGTTTCGTCGCGGCGCTTCGTCCATGGCTCGAACACGTTGATCATCAGATTGGTCGAGCGGAAGACGCGCATCTTCAGCGGGCTGGGATCCGGGCTTGCGATCTTGTCGAGCGGGTAATGGCGCAGACGATAGCCGCCGGCCGGCTCCGGCCACGGCACGAGCGGCGCCACTTCCGGCGCGCCGTCGGCATAAACGGCGCTGTTCATCGCCGCCGCGGTCATATCGGCGACCTTGTTTGAGAAGACGCGCGCAAGGACGCCGCCTTTCCGCACCGTCACCTTGCTAGTGCCGGGCGGCACGATGACGAGGCTGTTTTCGATGAGGTCGAGGCGCTCGCCCGCGGCCTCGACGGATGCGGCCGTTCCCGGCGGCAGCAGCAGCATATATTCGTCGGGATTGTCGTCACGCGTCAGGACGGCGCCCGGAACCGCGTCGGTTGTGGCGACGACGAAATTCGCCGCGCGCGTGATCCAGTGCCGGGATCCGTCCGCATCGGTGATTTGCGGGCTGTCGGAATAATGCCGTGCATGGGTCGCCTTGCGTCTGGCCTCGCTCATGTCCCTGTCCTCACTCTCGCTGTCGCACCGTTGCGGCGGTGCATGTCATTTCACGTCCGCGATCTCCGCCCGCGCCTTGGCCGCCGCCTGGCGCATCAGGCCCTGATCCGACGAATAGATGAAGGCGCTGGCGCCGATATCCCGCATCGCCTGCGCATCGGCTTTGTTGCCGACAAAGACCATTACCGGCTTGTTTGCTGCGCGCGCCGCCCTGGCGACGTGCTCGGCGGCGGCCCGAACCTCGGGCGCATCAGACGTGGCCGCGCCCATGGCGACGGCGAGATCGCCGCGGCCGATGAAAAGCGCGTCGATCCCGTCAACCGCCGCAATGGCGTCCACCTGCGGAAGCGCTTCGGGGTCCTCGATCTGCGCGACGATGACCGTGACCGAATCCGCGTGGGACACGTGTTCGCCGAGCGCGCGTCCGCCAAAGCGGCCGGCCCGGGGAGAATTCGAGAAGCCGCGCTTGCCGTTGGCGTATTTGCAATGGGCGACCACCTGCCGCGCCATCTCGGCGCTTGCAACATGCGGCACCAGCAGCCCGTCCGCGCCGCAATCGAGCGACGACAGCAGGTGCCACGGCTGGGCCGATGCCACGCGCACCAGTGCTGCAGTTTGTGCCGCGCGCGCCGCAACGATGGCCTGGTCGATCGCATGCCGGTCAAAAGGGGCATGCTCCTCGTCGATGACGACGAAGTCAAAGCCGAGATCGCCGAAAATCTCTATCGCATGTCCGGTCGGCGTCTTGATGAAAGTGCCGCTCAGCTTGCCGCCGGAGCCGAGTCGTTGCCGGAATGAGGAAGGCATAGGCATCATTTTCCTGACGGTTGTTTTCGTTGCGCAGGCATGGCCGGACAGGCTTCGCGGTCACGCGAATAGCCGAGCATTGTGGAGATGCGCTCGGCGGCTGCGATGGTCTGGTCGATCTGCTCTTGTGAAGGTTCGGGCCCGATAAACTGGGTGAGATCGACGATGCCGACGGCGCCGACCATGATGCCGTTCGCATCCAGAACCGGCGCGGCGAGGGCATTGAGGCCGATCGCCACCTCGTCGGGGGCCACGGCCCAGCCATGTATCTTGATGCTCGCGATATCCCGTTCCAGTTTCGCCGTGTCGACGATGGTCCGCGGCGAATAGCGCTCAAGTTTCGAGCTGAACACCCGCTCCCGGATATGCGGCGAACCGAATGCGAGTGCGAGCTTGCCCTGCGCCGAGGCATGAAACGGCAGCAGCGAGCCCTGCCGGACGCCGATTTCGATGGTGGAGTTTCCGGAAACCGTCGCGAGCACGTGCATGCCGCCGTCCTCGACCTGGGAGTAGACGGCAAAGTGCCCGAGGCTGTCGCGCAATTCCTGCAGGATGCGGGTGACGAAGCCGACGATATTGAAGCTGTCGTTGACGCGACGGGCCAGCGCCACGAGGCGCGGGCCGATCTCGTATTTTTCCGAATCCGCGGTCTGCACGACATAGTCCTGCTGGACGAGCGTCTGCAGGTGCCGGTGCACGCGGCTTTTTGTCGTGCCGAGCGCCTGGGCCAGCGCCGTGACGCCGACGGGCTTCCGGCTTTCCGCAAGATATTCGAGGGTCCGCAACATGATCACGGCGGCCTGGACGCCGTCATGCATGGGGCCGCTGACTTTCGGCATTGACTCGTTCTGCCTGTGGAGCCTATGTTTCGAAACACAATACAATGTTTCGTAGATCGAAACAACAGTCAAGCAAAGACGCCAAGCGGCCTGCCGGAGAATTTCGACAGAGCGCGCCACCCGGCAGGTGAGGACCGGACTTCGGACATGACAGACAGGCTTCAGGTCGGGATCGGCGCTCTGCAGTTGAAGAATCCGGTGATTGCCGGACCGGCGGAGCACCTGATCGACCCGGCCAATGTGCGCCGGGCGCTTGCGACGGGTGTCGGCGCCGTCGTGCTCAAGTCGACGAACGAGTCGGAAGGCGCGCGCGAGCAACTGGAACGGGCCGAATACGCGGTTCTGGATGAGCACTGGAATCCGGTGCCTTGGGGTCCGGACGCTCCTGCCGGAGCCACGATCGCGTGCCGTTCAGGGCTGACGCGTATTTCCTTCGATCAGTGGCTGGATGACGCTGTCGGCTTCGACCGCGAGGCCAAGACCCGCGATGCCTACGCCATTCCCAGCATCATCGTGGCGGACCTCGACGAGGCGGTCAAAATGGCGCGGCGGGTCGAACAGGCCGGACTGCGCGCACTCGAACTCAATATCGGCACGCCCTATGCGACCGAAGCGAAGAAGGGCGCGGTCACGACCGAATTCGATCCGCGCCGCGCAACCGCGATGGTGGACGCCGTCGCCGGCGCCGTCGCGATCCCGGTCTGGGTCAAGCTGACCGGGCAGAGCGAACGCGTTCCCGATCTGGTGAATGCCTCGTTCGAGGGCGGAGCGGGCGCGGTCATCATGGCCGGCCGGCTGCTCGGCCTCATTCCCGATATCGAAACGCAACAGCCTATGCTTGGCACCAGCCTCGGCATCGGCGGTTTCTGGAACTTGCCGCTGACCTGCCACTGGCTGGCCTTGTCGCGCGCCAAGGTCGGCGCCGACAAGCCGCTGATCGGCATCAACGGCGCGCAGACCGGCCTCGACGTCGTGCGCATGATGCTGGCCGGCGCGACCGCCGTGCAGATCGCCTCGCCGGTGATGCTGCGCGGTTTCGATGTCCTGTCCAATGCGGTGGCCGAGTTCGAACACTATCTCGACCGCAAATCGATGACGGCGCGCGATCTGATCGGCCGCGCCGCCGACACCCGCAAGTCCTTCGCCAGTCTGGAGCCGTTGCAGGACAACTGGAAGCGTTACGTCACGAACAAATAGGCGTGCGGTTGTGCCGTGACCGCATGCCGGCAACAGGGAGAAAGTCATGTCATTTATCAGCCGTTCCACAATAGCGTTTGCCGCCGGGCTTGCGATGGTGTCGTCGCAAGCGGTTGCGCAGACCTGGCCCGACCGTCCCGTGACGTTCGTCGTTCCGTTCACGAGCGGAACGACGTCGGATATTCTGGCACGCTCCGCCGCCGAATACGTGGCCGGCGTGATCGGAAAGCCGGTGGTGGTGGACAATCAGGGCGGCGCCGGCGGTAATCTCGGCGCCGGCTCCGTCGCCAAGGCGGCGCCGGATGGCTACACCATCCTGTTCGCGACGACCGGTCCGGCGGCGACCAACAAGCTCATGTACAAGAACATGACCTTCGATCCGCAGACCTCGTTCGAGCCGGTTGCGCTGATCGGAAAATCGCCGATCATCATCGTGGCCAATCCGAAGGCGCCGGTGAAGTCGCTGCAGGAACTGACCACCTATCTCAAGGCCAATCCGGAAAAGCTGAATGCCGGCTATCCCGGCAACGGCACGCTCGGCCATATCACCGGCGAGCTGTTCCAGCAGCGCGCCGGCGTGAAGATGGGCGGCCTGCAATATCGCGGCAGCGGCGCGATCATCAACGACCTGCTCGGCGGCCATATCGACGTCGCCATGGACTCGATGGCGCCCTATGTCACCAACGTGCAGGAAGGCAAGCTGCGGGCGTTGGCCATTGCCGGCACCAGCCGCTGGCCGAATCTGCCGGACGTGCCGACGGTTGCCGAATCGGGCATTCCCGGCTTCGAAGCGTCGGTCTGGTACGCGCTGCTTGCTCCGAAAGGCACTCCGGCGCCGGTCGTCGCCAAGCTCAATGCGGCGATCAACGACTACGTGAAGACCGACAAGGCCAAGGATCTGTTCAGCAAGCTCGGCGTGCAGGCCGCAGGCGGCACGCCCGCCGACCTGAAGAAGTTTGTTGAAGGCGAAATCGAGAAATGGGGCCCGATCATCAAGGGCGCGAACATCTCGTTCTGATCGCCGGCCGATCCCAGCATCGCACGAGATAGCTGAACGCGGCTTCGGCCGCGTTCAGCATTTCGACCGGCCTGAGCACAAACTGCGTGGATGCGTCGGGACGTTTTCGGTCTGAAGGGCAAGCCTGATACGTCAGATGTCCGGGACCGCGCCCAGGCTTGGACGTGGTCCCGGCATGAAAGCCGGCGGGACTTTCACTCTTTCCTGTCTTCCCGTGCCCAGGGAAACAGAACGGCTGGAAAATCGGCGGCGTAGCGCCGGCCCTTTCGTTCCAGACGATGCGATTCCGTCCGCGGGCTTCTGTCCGGCTCCACCACCTTGCGATACAGATGCCAGGTTGCGTGCGCGAGCACCGGCATCACCACGGCAAGCCCCACAAAGAACGGCAACGATCCGACGATCAGGGCCAATGCGACAAAGAGGCCCCATGCCGCCATCACCAGCGGGTTCATGAGAACCGCCTTGATCGAGGTATGCATCGCGACAATCGCGCCGACATCCCGGTCGAGCAGCAGAGGGAAAGACACGACGCTGATGGTCAGCACCAAAACGGCGAACAGGAAGCCGATGCCGTTGCCGACGAGGATGAGGGTTCGGCCTTCCGGTGTCGTGAAGATGTTTGTCAGAAACTGTTCGATCGATGCCGGCGTCCCGTAACCGAACAGGGACTGGTACAGCCCCTGCGCGACGCCGAGCCAGATCAGGAATATCGCCATCAGCAGCAATCCCAGCGCGAGGATGGCATCCGCCGACGGGCCGCGCAGGATCTTGAAGGCGTCCGTCCAGGAGACATCGAGGCCCTGTTCGCGGCGCCGGCTCATTTCGTAGAGACCGGTGGCCAGAAACGGACCGACCAGCGCGAAGCCGGCTGCGAGCGGAAAAAGTATCGGCATCATGTCGTAGCCGAAGATCAGGCGGGCCAGAAAGAGACCGATGACGGGATAGATCACGCTGAGAAGGATCACGTGCATCGGCATCGCCCGGAAATCATCGATGCCTTTGGCGACCGCATCCTTCAGATCCGAAAACCGGATCTTGCGGACGACCGGATGGGCGGGTGTGTCACCCGCACCGCTGATCACATGGAGAGTGGCCATAACCGCGCCTCCTGCACTGTTGTCAGAACAGTCGCGAGCTCCGCGGCAGGGCCGGCGTCATTTGCGGCGCTGGTCACACGGCTGCTGCGACCTGCATTCACGAAGATATATCCTCTTCGGTCAGGATTGTGACGCGATATCCCGCGTCCGGGCACGCAATCGTGATTGCGGTATTTTTTAACCGCAAGCCTGTCTAGGCGGTCGTGCCGGCGAGCGTCTTGCGCGACAGCATGTGCGCGCGCGGCGCGTTGACGGCATCGACGGCCAGCAGCCGTTCGCCCTTGTAATAGGAGACGGAAAACCCGTTTGCAGGCGCGGCTTCCAGCGTGGTGCGGTCGTAGCCGTCGGACAGCCCCGCGATCTGCAGCTTGATGTCATACTGATCCGACCAGAACCAGGGGACCGGATCGTAAGTCTGCCGTTCGCCGAGCATGGCCTGGGCTGCGACCTTGGCCTGGTCGATGGCGTTCTGCACACTCTCGAGCCGCAGGTCGCGGCCATAGCGCGGGCTGGGAAAGCGCGTGCAATCGCCCGCAGCATAGATATCGGGCGCCGCGGTCTGTGCCGATGCATCGACAAGGATCCCGTCCTGGACGGGCAGGCCGGCCGCTTCGGCCAGTTCCGTATTGGGCTGTGCGCCGACGGCGGCAAGCACCAGATCAGCCTTGAGAATGCTGCCATCGGCCATCTCGACGCCGCGAACGCCATCCGAACCCACGAGACGTGCAATGGTCGCGCCCGTGCGCAGGTCCACGCCATTGCTCCGATGCAGCTTCTCGAAAATTTCCGAGACCTGCGGCGACACCACGCGGGCCATCACCCGTTCCCGGCCTTCCAAGACGGTAACGTCGTGACCCATCTTGCGCGCGACCGCCGCGACTTCGAGGCCGATGTAACCGCCGCCGATGACGACCAGTTTCTCTGACTGTTGCAGCCGCTGCCGGATCGCATCGACATCGGCGATGGAACGGAGCGTCACGACTCCGTCGAGTTCGCCGCCCGGCAGCGCCAGCATGCGCGGGCGGGCGCCGGTGGCGAGCAGCAGCTTGCCGTAGGCGAGATCCGATCCGTCGGACAATAACAGCTTGTGTTCGGTCGGCCGGATCGCGGTTGCGCGGACGCCCAGCCGCAGATCGACATTGTTGATGCTGTAGAAATCGTCGGCCTTGAAAAACAGCCGATGCGCTTCGAGCGCACCGGCCAGATAGGCCTTGGACAAAGGCGGCCGCTGATATGGCGGCGCGGCTTCGTCGCCGAGAACAACGATCGGGCGGTCATAGCCGCCGCCACGCAGGGTTTCGATAGCTTTGAGGGCGGCCTGACCCGCACCGACAATAACGATTGATTCCGGCATTTAAGTTTCAGGCCACCCGTCGTTTGTCGCGTCAGCTTATTCGGCGGCCGCCGCCATGCCGCCCTTCGGCGCATAGGGAAGGCCTTCCTCGATCGGCAGCGCAGGATCGCGCGACCATTCGTTCCACGACCCGAAATAAAGCGTGACGTCCTTGATTCCCGCCTCTTTGAGAGCGACGAGTGTATTGGAAGCCCGTGCGCCTTTGAAGCAATAAAGCACGACCGGCGTGTCCTGATCGATGCCGACGCTGGCGCATTCTGCGAGGATTTCCTCCCGCGACTTGAACATCGGGCCGGACGCAGTCGGCTTCATCATCCGGTACCATTCGATCCACACCGCGCCGGGAATGCGGCCCTTGCGCGGGCAAAAATCCTTGCCGTAAGGCGACGAGGAATCGGCGATCCATTCATCCACGTCGCGGACGTCGAGCTTGACGACGCCGGACGCCGCGACCGCCGATTTCATGGTGTCGAGGTTGACCAGAACATCGGCGCCGGGCGCAACCGGAAAGGCCGTCGGCTCGATCTGCGGCACCTCCGTGGAGGTCGGCAGACCGGCCGCGGTCCAGGCGGCGTAGCCGCCGTGCAGGACCTTCACTTTCGGATAGCCGAGATGGGTCAGCAGCACATAGCCGCGGCAGGACTGACCGAAGCCGGAATTCATCGACTGCTCGTAGATGACGGCGGTCTCCTCGCCTGACAGTCCTGCCTCGCCGAAGGCCTTGACGAAGGTGTCTTTCAGCGCCGCAAATCCTTCCGGGGTGGACGTCGCAAGATAGGTGAAGATGGCATGTACGTTCACGGCGCCTGGAATGTGGCCCTCGGCATAGCTTTCCGGTGAGCGGGTATCGATCAGGACGACTTTTTCGGTGTCGAGCAGAGCAGTCAATTCAGCCGGGGTGATAAGAACCTTCTCGCTCATGTCTCACTCCTGTGGTTGAGCGGTTGGAACTATCCTGTGCGTTTCTCCATGTTGGCCCGCCCCAACGGCGGAAGTCTTATGGCTGGTTTCTTCTTCCCGGCAGGAAATATGTGAACCTTGCTGCGGCGTTCAGTTCGCGTCCATATCCGCAAGCATCTTCTTCAACTGCTTCGTCGCCGGCGTGACAATGGCAACGAAATAGCTCTCGCGCAGTTTGCGCTGCGCGGCGCCGTTGGCGACATAACCGCGGGCGCCGCAATGCAGAAGCGCATTATGCGCCGCTCGCACCGACATCTCTCCGGCGGCCAGCCGCGCCTTGATCACGCGCCGCCAATAGTCCTTGTCGGTTTCGAAGGGTGTGGCGGACAGCTCCGCGACCTCGGTTTCGAGCGCCGCCAACTGCTCGGCGAAATGTTCGGGCTGCTCGTCGAGATAGCGGTTCACATGGCCGAGCGGACCCTTCATCTGCGTCATCAGATCGATGCAGGAGCGGATCATGCCAAAGGCCATTCCGGCCTGGAGCAGGATGAAGCCGGATCGGATACGGGGGATATAGAGGTCGATCGGGTCGGCAAGCACGTGCTCGTCGGGAACAAAGGCGTCCCGCAACTGCACGCAATATGTCCGGGTGCCCTCCAGCGCGGCGAAATGATCGTTCTGCGCAATCGTCACGCCATCGCCGTTGCAGGCGATCACCGCCATGACGCGCCTGTCCGGCTCGTCCTCGACTTCGAAGATGGCGCCGAAGTAATGATCGGGTCCCAGGTTTGAAACCCAGGGCAGCAGGCCCTTGACGATGAAACCGCCGTCGATGCGGCGGGCCTTGAGCCGCAGCCTCTCGATACCGAAGAAAGACTTCATCGGGTTCGACAGGCCGGTGCCGCCGAGGATCTCGCCGGTGGCGACGCTGGGCCCGAGCGTCTTCTTCAGTGCGTTGTTCGCCGATGTATAGATGTACCAGCCGAGCGCGCTCTGGCACCACATGCAGAAGGACGTCGACAGGCAATATTCGCCGGCAACCGACATCGCACCGATGGTCGTGCCGAGATCCGGCTCAGGCGCATCGAAGCCCGGCAAGTGGCTGCGATAGGCGCCGGCAGCGCCGAACGTGCGCAGCACGGCTTCCGGATAGAGGCCTTCGCGGTCGATCTCCTGCACGAGGGGAGATAAATCGGAGCCTGCAATCGCGCGGATCGCCGCGAAGCGATCGGCATCTTCGTTGGCAACCGGCTTCTCTTTCAGTGCAGGCGAATTCATCACTGCCTCCGTCAGGTGGGTGGGGCGGCCGCAATGCAGCCGCCCCGGAAAATCAGGCGCGGCCGACCTCGAGATTGACCGGGCGCGTGAAGGTGTTGGCGACCGGCGACCATTGGGTGACATGCGCGATCAGGGCGTCGATCTCGGATTGCGGCGCGTCCGCTTCCAGATGCACCTTGACGCGGACGTCGGTGAAACCGACCGGCTTCTCGCTTACGTCGCCGGTGCCCCAGACCGCGGTGATGTTGAGATCACCCTCCAGTTCGAGCTCGAGCTTCTGAATGGTGATGCCGCGATGGACGGCGTTGGCGTGGATGCCGACGGCGAGGCAGGAGCCGAGCGCAGCAAGCGAGGCTTCGGACGGATTTGGCGCGGTGTCGTCGCCGAGCAGCGCCGGCGGCTCGTCGACGATATAGGGCGCGAGGTTGCGCACATAATTGGCGTGCCGAAAGCGGCCCTCGGCGACGGTCTTGCACTTCAGCGTCTTGATCGCCTTCGGGTTGGCCTTGCCTGACTCGATCAGCTTGGCGAGGCCTTCCTTGTCGATCGGCTCGAGGCAGCCAACGAGTGCGGTCTGAGGTTTGTTCATGTTCGTGTCTCCTTTTCGGGTCCTTGCAAAACTTGTTCTATTCCTCACGCAGCCAGCTCAGCCGCGCGATAAGTTGCTGGCAGATGGCATCGAGCGTGAAACCGATGATGCCGATGATGACGACCGTGGCGGCGAGCCGGTCATATTCGAGCGTGTCGCGCGCATCGTTGATGGCGTAGCCGAGCCCGGATGTGACGCCGAGGAATTCCGCCGGCACCAGCACCACCCAGGCGACGCCAAGCGCGAGCCGGATGCCGGTCAGGGAATCCTGGGCGATCGCGGGGAAGATGATGGTGAACAGCATGTGCCAGGGGCGGGCGCCGAGATTGCGCGCCACCTTGAACCAGGCCGGGTCGATGCGGCGGAAGCCATGCGCGGTCGAGAACAGGACCGGCCAGACCGCGGCTGCCGCGACCAGGAAGATGATCGCCTGGTCCCAGGTCGAGAACGCCATGATGGCGATCGGCATCCACGCCAGCGGACTGATCATGCGCAGGAACTGGAACGGCACCGAACTCGCTTCACGCATGGTCCGGAAGCGGCCGACCAGAATGCCGAGCGGGACGCCGATCACGATGGCCCAGGCGAGCCCGGCCATGATGCGCCCCAGACTTGGCGTTGCCATCGCGAGCGCTTCGCCGGACACGAGCATGCGCCACAGCCGCTGGAACGTCGGGGCCGGCGCGAAATCGGCGAAATTCGCCGTGGCCGGATTGGAGGCGACGATCCAGCCTCCGATCCACCAGATCAGCAGCAGGATGCCCATGCCGAGGACGGCATAGGCAAGGCCGCGCAGAAACGTCGCGACCAGCGGCGTCTCGCGAGGTCCCTCCTGCGCAGCGGCTGTTTCTTGCTGCGTTATTGCAAGCTCCAGGCTCAAAACGCCAATACCTCTTCGCGGTTGAACGGGTCGGACGGATTGACGCTCGGATCGTTCTTCCACTCGGGGAATTTTTCGATCGCAGTGCGGACATAGTCGTAATTGACCAAGTCCTTCGCCACGAATTCGGGATCGAGCTTCTTCAGGAAGGTCGTGTCGCCACTCACCACGGTTTCATTCATGGCGTTGACGATCAGCTTGGTCGCCGACGGATACGGCCATGGCTGGAAGTCGATGCGGCCGGCCTTCCAGTCGGCGTGCTTGATCGCTTTTGTTTCGCCATAGGTCTTGTCGTCATAATAGAGAATGGCGCGTTCGATCACGTCGACCGGCAGCGGCAGATAGCCCTCGCCATCCTTGGAGATCAGGCGGGCCACTTCCTTCTTGTTCTTCGACGCGTAGATCTGCGCGCGGACGATCGCGTTGATGACCTTCTGCGTCCATTCCTTCTTCTTGTTGACGACGTCTTCGTGCATGCAGACCACGCAGCACGGGTGATTGCGCCAGATATCGCCGGTGAAGCGCAACATGCGCGCGCCGGCCTTCATCTCACCCATGGCGTTGAATGGCTCGGCGACGATGTAGCCGTCGATCTTCCTGGCGGCGAGTGCGGCCGGCATGTCCGGTGGCTGCATGATTTGCAGGTTGCACTCGTTGGCGGCGAGAGGCTCGCCCTGGGCCTTGATGACGGGAATGATGCCCGATTGGCGCAGGCCGTATTGCAGCACGATGTTATGCATCGAGTACCAGAACGGCACTGCGACCTGTTTGCCGCCGAATTGCGCGAACGAGGTGATGCCGGTGTCCTTGCCGACCACCACGCCGGAGCCGTTGGTATGCGCCCAGGCCATCACCTTGACCGGGAAGTTGTTGTTGTAACGCATCCATACCGGAATCGGCTTCAGGAAGTGGACGACGTTCACCTTGCCGGCGGCAAAGGCTTCCACCAGAGGCGACCAGCCGCGGATCAATGTCGGCCGTTCGGCGGTCAGGCCTTCGTCCTTGAAATATCCGAGCCCGTGGGCGACCAGCAACGCGGTGGCGTCGGTGATTGGCAGATAGCCGATCCGCACCACGTCATCATCGGCAGCATGCGCCGTCGAGGTGAAGTTGTTGAGCAGTGGCCCGAGCATCGCGGCAAGGCCGCCGGCGGCCATCATGTCCAGGGTCTGCCGCCGGGTCATGGAGACCCGGAACCGGTCGTCTTCGGCATAGACGGCGTCGAATTCATCGTGCGAGGCGGGCTTGTCGGTCATTATTGAAACTCCGTCGGACCTGTTTCTGAATGCGTGAAAATTGTGCGGTTCATCGCCCTGCGGCGGCGGCTAGGCGCAAATGAATTGGTTCGGATATCTCGGGCTCGTTGCTTGCGATGGAGCGTCCAGCCGCGCGCTCGAATGCGGCCTGCAAATCGGCCTGTATTTTGAGGGCAGCGGTGCCGCGCCGTTCGCGCTCGCCGGCATCGAGATCGATCGCCAGCGCTTCGCAGAGGCGGCCTTCCGACATGATCAGGGCGCGGTCCGCCATCGCGACCGCTTCCGGAATGTCGTGCGTCACGAGGACCAATGTGATGCCGAGATCCTGGGCGATGCGGCGCACGTCGCGTTGCAAAGCGCGGCGTGTCACCGCGTCGAGCGCGGAAAACGGTTCGTCGAGCAGCAGGATTTCCGGCTTCACCGCCAGCGAGCGGGCAAGCGCAACGCGCTGCTGCTGGCCGCCCGACAGATCCTGCACATTGCGGTCGGCGTAGGCTTCCAATTCGACCAGCGTGAGCAATTCGCGGACCCGCTGCGGAATCTCCTGGCGTCTGCCGGCGAATTTCAGGCCAAGCCCGATATTCTGCGTCACCGTCATCCAGGGATAGAGATGCGGCTGTTGAAACATCACGATCCAGCGCGGCGAGGGACCGCTCACGCCCAGCCCATCGATATGGATCGTGCCGGCGGTCGGCGAGACTAGCCCGGCCATCAGATGCAGCAGCGTCGATTTTCCGCAACCGGACCGCCCCACCACCGCGACCGCCTCGCAGGGCCGGATCTCGAAACTGACATCGGAGAGCGCAAAGCCCGACGCGCGCCGGTAGCGGTGCGATACGCCGCTGACATTGATATGGGCGCCGGGCTTCGACGGCATGGCAATCCTGTCTCCGCGCAACCACTTAAAAAACCGAACGTTCTGTTTATTACCAAGCATGATGTGTGCCATGCGCCTATTGGCGGGTTAAGCTGTTGTGGTGTCGGCAATATTGGCGTAGCTGCCGCGGCGGCGGGCATTGTAAATAGCTGCGAATGCCGCGAAGGGCGGCGTCGTAGCAGGCAAATGCCTCCCCGGCATGCAGGTTGCGGTTTCGCTGATGACGTCCTGATATTTCATCCGTCGACCCTTGCTGAAAGGGGTTTTAGAAGGATCCGGAGCCAGATGCCGGCAGCCGTCATGAAATGCAGGATATCCGGACGCTTCTAGAGATAGTTCCTGAATTTCCACTGCGGCGGGAAATAGCTTTGCCCTGACCGAAGAGACGGGAGAAAAATGCATGCGGCGGCGCATGCAACACGATCTTGCAGCACGATCTTGCGGCGCAGAGCGTGTTTGGTTATGAAATGTCTGAGTGAACCGATCGGTTCACTCCTTGGGATTGACCGCATGTCGATGCAGCCTGTTTTGCCGTCCGCCTTGCTTCCGGCCAGTCGCCGCCGGTCGGCGGAGGCGAAGCGTCGTGCGGAGCCGGACGCGCGCATGCGCTTGATCAAGGCCGGGGCGCACCTCTTCTGCCGTTACGGCATCAACGCCACCGGCGTCGATGCGATCGTGACCGAGGCGGGGACCACCAAGGCCACACTCTACAAGAT
>JAEWCJ010000471.1 GCA_023390695.1 Pseudomonadota bacterium
GGATTGGCCGCCGCCTCAATCGACTGACGGCCGGGATTGGCGATCGGGCCAGGCGGCAGACCTTCGATGACATAGGTGTTGTAAGGGGTCGGCTGCTCGATCTCGCTTTTCATGATCGGCCGTCCGAGCGCCCCCTTGCCTCCGACCAAACCGTAGATGATCGTCGGATCCGATTGCAGGCGCATCTTCTGTTTCAGCCGGTTGACGAACACGGCGGCAACGCGCGTTCGCTCCTCCGGCTTGCCGGTTTCCTTCTCGATGATCGACGCCAGTATCACGAGTTGTTCGGGCGTGCGGATCGGAAGATCGGGCAAGCGCCGTTCAAAGGCTTCCTGAACCACTCTGCGCTGTGACTGCTGCATGCGCTTGATCAGCTCCTCGCGCGCTGTCCCTCGCGTGAAACGGTAGCCTTCAGGCAACAAAGTGCCCTCGCGCGGCATTTCGCGGATATTGCCGCTCAATGCGTCGTTCTCGAGCAGCCGCGCCACGATCTGTTCCGACGTCAGCCCCTCCGGAATCGTGAGCAGATGCTGCACGACCTTGCCCTCGATGATGGTCTCGGCCACATCGCGCATGCTGGCGTTTTTTGTGAATTGGTATTCGCCGAATTTGAGATCTTCGCCGCGGGCCTTCAAAGCCAGCGCGCCGCCGATGAACACCCAGGGCTGGTCAATGACGCCCTCCCGCTGCAGCAGATCCGCAATGTCGCGCACGCCGCCCCGCGGGATGTTGACGATCTTGTCCTGTGCCAGCGGGCCCGCCGCTTCGAAACGCTGCTTCCCCCAGAAGACCAGCCCGCCCAGCACCACCGCAATCAGCAGCACCAGCGTGAAGATCGCATTGCCGATAATGACAAGCGGGTGCCGCGCGCCACGCGAGCGCTGCGGCGGCAACGACACGCGTTCAGGTTCCAGCGCGTTGCGTGGAGATCGTGGGGGTGTGATCCTGTTCTGGTCCATCAGGCGGCAGGTCAGTCTTTTCAGGCGAATGGAATGGCAGAGTCTATCGA
Source organism: Pseudomonadota bacterium (assembly GCA_023390695.1). The sequence continues at coordinate 1,010 of JAEWCJ010000471.1, forward strand.
GGAAGCGAAGAGCTGCCCAATGCAGCGATATGTTGGATCGCCGACTCAGGGCGCTCCCCTCGGTCATTGTTACCCCTCCGCGCCGAGTTTGCACCGGACCGCGAGAGATTCGTTATAAAATTTAATAACCTGATAGGGCGCGGTTATGGCGGAACCACGACAGCGCCGATCAACCTAAGCCTGCAACTTATACGGGCAGACCGTCAATGCGCGGCGCGGAAGATCAGGGACGCGTTGGTGCCACCGAATCCAAAGGAATTGGACAACACCACCTCGACTGCGCGCTTGCGCGCCTCGAACGGAACAAGATCGATCGGCGTATCGACCGAAGGATTGTCGAGATTGATGGTCGGCGGAACGATCTGGTCGCGGATGGCCAGGATGGAGAAGATCGCTTCCACCGCGCCGGCCGCACCCAGCAGATGACCGATCTCCGACTTGGTCGAGGACATCGAAATCTTTGCGGCGGCGTTACCCACCACTCGTTGCACCGCACCAAGTTCCAGCTCGTCGCCGTGCGGCGTCGAGGTGCCATGCGCGTTGATGTAATCAATATCGTCGGCGGAAATGCCCGCGCGCTTGATGGCGGCCATCATGCACCGGTAAGCGCCATTGCCGTCCGGCGCAGGCGCCGTGATGTGATAGGCATCCCCCGACATACCATAACCGACCAGCTCGGCGTAGATTTTCGCGCCGCGCTTCTTGGCATGTTCATATTCTTCGAGGACCACCGCACCGGCGCCCTCGCCCATCACAAAGCCATCGCGGCGTTTGTCATAGGGGCGCGACGCATGCGTCGGCTCGTCGTTGAACCCAGTCGACAATGCCCGACAGGCGGCAAAGCCCGCGAGCGACAGCTTGTCGATCGGAGATTCCGCGCCGCCCGCGACCATCACATCGGCGTCGCCCAGCGCGATCATGCGTCCGGCATCGCCAATCGCATGCGATCCCGTCGAGCATGCTGTCACGACCGCCGAATTCGGTCCCTTCAGACCGAATTCGATCGATACATAGCCGGACGCCAGATTGATGATTCGACCGGGGATAAAGAACGGCGAAAGCCGGCGCGGTCCGCGTTCATTGACCAGAATTGCACCTTCCGCGATGCCGCCGACACCGCCGATGCCCGAGCCGATCATCACGCCGGTGGCGTATTGATCTTCCGGATCGGTCGGCTTCCAGTTGGCGTCATCGAGAGCCTGTCTCGCGGCGCTCATCGCATAGACGATGAAGTCGTCGACCTTGCGCTGCTCTTTCGGCTCCATCCACTGATCGGGATTGAACGTGCCGTCCGAACCGTCGCCGCGGGGAACCTGACAGGCGATCTTGCACGGCAGATCCGAAACATCGAATTTCTCGATCTTGCCGGCGCCGCTCTGCCCCCTGAGAATGCGTTGCCACGTCGTGTCTACGCCACAGCCGAGCGGCGTCACCATTCCCAAGCCTGTGACAACAACACGTCTCATATTTCAACTCCCCGGCCGGGCGAGGTAGTCGCCGCCGGCGACACGCGGGCGCCATTGCGGCCCCGCGTATTCAATCCAGGTTGTAAGGGCCTGACTGACGGCGTCTTCAGCTTTTCGCGTTCTTCTCGAGGAACTTGACCGCGTCGCCGACGGTAAGAATGGTCTCGGCCGCGTCATCGGGAATCTCGCAACCGAATTCTTCCTCGAAGGCCATAACCAGCTCGACGGTGTCGAGGGAGTCGGCTCCGAGATCGTCGATAAAGCTCGCCTGCTCGGTCACCTTGTCGGGTTCGACTCCGAGATGCTCCACGACAATCTTCTTTACCCGCTCGGCAATATCACTCATCGTTCGAACCTCTGCTTTTAGTGATGGGATTCAATCGTCGCTGCGATCGAAACCGTCGTGGCGTGGCTAAACCCATTCGCACAAGCAAGTCGTGTCGCACAAGCCCGTATTGATGGTGGCGTGTCGAAATCCCGGACGACTGTAATGTCCGCAGAACCTAGGCGCCCCCGCGGCCCAGCCGAGCGTTCGGTACCACACTTCAAAACCGTTGACCAGCATGCGGATGGCACTGTTAACCGCTTCAAACTGCTGACTTTTCAGTGTCAGATCATGGCCATTCCGCCGTTCACATGCAGTGTCTGGCCGGTCATGTAAGCCGCTTCGTCGGATGCGAGATAGACCACAGCAGCCGCCACATCGTCCGGCGTCCCCAGACGGTTGGCCGGGACCATCTGCAAAATGGCCTCACGCTGCTTGTCGTTGAGCTTGTCTGTCATCGGGGTCGCGATGAAACCGGGGGCGACGCAATTGGCGGTCACGCCGCGCCGCGCATATTCCTTCGCGACCGACTTGATCATGCCGATCATGCCGGCCTTGGCGGCGGTATAGTTGCCCTGCCCCGGATTGCCGGTGACGCCAACGACCGACGTGATTCCGATGATGCGGCCGTAACGGCGGCGCATCATGGTCTTCATGGCCGCACGCGACAGCCGGAAAGTGGCGGTCAGGTTGATGTCAATCACGCTGTCCCAATCCTCGTCGCGCAATTGCACGAACAGATTGTCCTTGGTGATCCCGGCATTGGCGACCAGGATGTCGAGCTTTTCCATCTTTTCTTCGGCCTGCGGCACCAGCGCTTCGACCTGATCCTTGTCGGCGAGATTGCATGGCAACACATGCACGCGATCCTTCAGCTCACCGGCGAGTTGCTCGAGCGCCTCACGCCGCGTTCCCGAGATCGCGACCGTCGCGCCCTGCTTGTGCAACGCACGCGCAATCGCGCCGCCGATGCCGCCCGTAGCGCCGGTCACCAGCGCGGTTTTTCCGGTGAGTTCGAACATTGAAATTCCTCCTGCGCGATCAGCTGCGCGATGCCTTGTAGGCTGCAATATCCTCAGGGGTCCCGATCGCCGTGCCGACCGCGCCATCGGCAATGCGCTTGACCAGTCCGGTCAGCACCTTGCCGGCACCGATTTCGTAGAAATGCGTGACGCCCTGCTGGGCCATATATTCCACGCATTCGCGCCAGCGCACAGTGCCTGTCACCTGCGCGACCAAGGCCTTGACGATTTCCTGGGGATCGCTGAGCGGCTTCGCCAGCACATTGGCCACGACCGGCACCGCCGGCGCATGCACGGTGACTTTGGATAAGGCGTCCGCCATCACATCGGCTGCAGGCTGCATGAGCGCGCAATGGAACGGCGCGGACACGGGCAAGAGCATCGCGCGTTTTGCGCCTTTGGCCTTGGCGATCTCGCAGGCGCGCTCCACCGCGGTCTTGTGCCCGGAAATGACTACCTGCCCGCCGCCATTGTCGTTGGCGGCCTGGCAGACCTGGCCCTGCGCCGCTTCCGATGCGGCCGCGGCGGCATCCTCGAAGGACAGCCCGATCAAGGCCGCCATAGCGCCCTCGCCGACCGGCACCGCCTTCTGCATCGCATTGCCGCG